>NZ_ASZW01000149.1:10732-11891 GCF_000468215.1 Arthrobacter sp. CAL618
CCGGGAGCCCCGAAAGCGTGGATTCTCGCTTCCTCCAGAAGCCGTAGTACCTGTACATTGTTGATGTGCCCGTAGGCGTCCATATCGGACCACCGCATCGGCACCAAACAGGTCAGTGTTTGACCACCCAAAACCATCCCTTTTCCCACCCTCTCGTCAAGCATCGCCATGTCTCGATTTGGCAACGATTGGAATCTGTTCTACCGTAGACGATAACCCGTTCAGGGAAACAACCGGCTGCCCAGTTCTTCGAACAGCAGCTTGATATGCCCGGTGCTGCCAATCCACCCGACGTTGCTCGTCCGGCAGCCACCAAAGACCTGACCACTAAAACAGTCGAGGCGAGCAGCGGCGCAAAAATGTCCGGGGACGGAACTAGCGTTGGTGGCCTTTCGGAGCATCAGACCCATGAAGAACCAAAAATTCAGCACTAACGCGCGCCGCGGCGTAGCAGTCATCGCTCTTGCCGGCCTCGGCCTGGGAGCATCAGCTGGAGTGGCGAACGCAGCCCCCGGCAGCACCTGGGACGCCCTCGCACAGTGCGAGAGTGGCGGAGACTGGGGCATCAACACCGGAAACGGCTTCTCCGGCGGCCTCCAGTTCACCCCCTCCACCTGGGCAGGATTCGGCGGACAGGGCGCCCCTCAGGACGCCAGCCGCGAGCAGCAGATTGCCGTAGCAGAGAACGTTCTGCAGGGTCAGGGCTGGGGTGCGTGGCCAGCGTGCTCGGCCAAGCTCGGCTTGAGCGGTGGAGCGAACCCATCGGCACAGCCAATGCAGCAGGCACCTGTTGCACAGGCACCAGTCCAGGCGCAGGCTGAGCAGATCCAGCCTCAGGTTGCCCCAGCACCGGTTGCTCAGGCTCCCGTAGTCCAGGCTCCCGTAACTCAGGCACCCGTAACTCAGGCACCAGTTGCTCAGGCTCCTGTGGCGGCGGCTCCCGTTGCAGCTCCCGCACTCAGCGGCGACACCTACACCATCGAGTCAGGCGACACCCTCAGCACCATCGCCGCCAAGCTGGGCGTTGTTGGTGGCTGGCAGGCACTGTACGAAGCCAACGCCGACACCATCATTCACGCTGACCTCATCTTCACCGGTGATGTGCTGCAGCTCCCGGCCTCATAGCCTCACGCTGTAAACAACTGCACAACGACGACGG
>NZ_ASZW01000150.1:0-15098 GCF_000468215.1 Arthrobacter sp. CAL618
TCGGCGGACGCCACCGGGCCGGCGAGATCCTGGTGCTGACCGGTGCTGAGCATCGCCTGTGCCTGGGCAAGATCCTGTGCCGTGTCGGAGACCGAACGGTCCAGCTCTACCTTCGCCGCATCAAGTTCGGTGGCCCGTTTGGAAATTGCGTCCAGCAGCACGGTGGTCTGGTGGACGCTTTCTTCGGCTGCGCGCACCGCGATCACTGCAGACCCGGTATCGCCAGCACTCAGGTGCTGCTGCGCCGAGTCGGCGGCACTGCCAACGAACTGCAACCGTTCGTTGGCCTGATCCACGTTGTCCCGCACCTGAGAGGTAGCCGAATCAGCGTACTTCTGCTGCAGCTGCTGCAGGAGCTGCTCCGCGTCGGACACACGGGTCCTGACCGCTTCAGCCGAGGCCTGCGCGGCGGCAAGCGCTGCGGGAGCGTTGCGCTCCAACTCGCGCAGGGCGTCGAAATCGGCCTTGTGCTCCTGCAGCGAACCGTTGACGGATTCGCAACGCCGGATGATGTCTCCGAGCCAGGTGCGCTGCTGCTCTTCGGTATCTGGAATATGGTCGTCCAGTTGCTGCTGCAACTTGAACGACTCACTCATATGCCGCTTCGCCGCAGCGATGTCATCGACGAAGGGTTGCACTGCAGCATCGCCATATTGGGCCTGCGCAAAGCCGACCTCCTGCTCACTGGACTTGATTGCGTCATCGGCTGCAATCAACAGGCTTCCCGCCCTCTTGCGCAGTTCTTCCACGCTGAAAGCTGCCAACGGGTCCAGGACTTCCCCGTCCGGGCCACGTCCGGGCCCGAAGTCTTCGGTCTGGGACGGTCCGCGGGTCAGCGACTTCTGGCTGCGGGAACGCAGGAAGAAGAAACCGCCGATACCTGCCAACGCCACCAGCGCGCCAACCAGCAGGACTGCCCCGAGACCGCTGCCACTGGACTGGCTGTTATCGGAACCACCGGACACCGAACCGCCGGACAAGGACTCCGACACTCCGGTGGCTGCAGCAACACCGGCTGCTGCCCAGTTGCCGTCCTCCAGTTCAGGCAGAATGTAGGAGTTGAAAATTTGTGGTGCGTCCGCGCGAACGGGACTGGAATTGCTTGCAACGAACCTAGCCTGTCCCTCGACGGACACGGTCAACAGGACATCGGACTCGCCTAGTTCGCTGACGGTGGCGGTTTCCTCGGTCCACTGGTCGGCGTCAGTCGGGTCGGTGAACGAGTCCACGTAGGCGACGCGCAAACGGTAGCCCTCTTCGTCCCGGAGCTGGGCAATAGCGTCTTCAAGCTCGGCCAGCCCACCGCCGTCGAGCACCCCTGCCTCATCGATGATCTCTTCTGCACCGAAGTCCACCGGAGGCACCGCAAATGCGCCGGGGAGTGTAGTGAGGGGCAGCATCAGTCCGGCGGTGACGCCTACTAGTGCCGCAAGGCGCCTGGTACTCGATCGCATTCAATACCCTTCGAAAAGTGTCCCCGGAATTTCACTGCGCGTGGGGGCCAGCGGTCGGCGGTAGATGCCGTCAACGCTGTCACACGCCCTTTTTGAAGTCTAGGGTGCCGCGATAAGGCAGTCCACCTACCGACCTCTGCCCCTAGCGAAATGAATCAGGACCTGGTCCGGGACTTTGCCGGCGGAGTCTGGCCGGGGAGAATGGATGAGGACTAACGGACGCCCGGTTGGCTCACAGTATTCATCCAGCGAATGTGCGCCAAAGATCCAGATTGGTTTGGCATAGTTCGATGCATCGAGACGAAAGGCTTTCCGATGACTGACGACAATAACAACGGGTTCGAGCGCAACATACCGCCACGCCCTCAGACTCCGCCGTTTCACCGGTGGCAGGATTCCTCTCGTCCCGACGACGGGAGCGAGATCGCTGCCTCAGCCGCATCGTCCGATGGGGGACCCTCCGGCAGCGCAGAGCAGCACCCGTCAGCAGGGCAGCACCCCTCGACGCAGCCGCACCCGGTGCCGCCGCCTACGTCACCGTCTCAGGTTTCTCATTCCCAGGCAGCTCACAGCGACCAGTATTCCGCGGACCAGTCCACGGCGACCGCTTACGATGACGGCTCCTACTCCAGCGGGGGCTTCTACGGGTCCGCTCTGCCCCCGGCAGCCCTTCCCCACCGACGGGACAAGAAACGCTTTGGAACAGCGGCCTTCGTCAGCGGTGTGCTCGTCGCCGGCCTGCTCGGCGGCGGGGTAGTCGCCGGGGCCGATCGTCTCCTCGGCGACCAGGGCACCGTCCCCGCTACGACCACGGGTCAGTCACAATCGGTGGTCGTCAATGACACCGAAAGCGTCAACGAAGTCACTGGGGCCGCTGTCAAGGCTTCCCCCAGCGTTGTCACTATCGCTGTGAGCGGCGCCGGCTCGGGTGGTTCAGGGTCCGGAATAGTGCTCGACGACGACGGGCACATCCTCACCAATACCCACGTGGTGACGCTCGGCGGTCAGGTGGGCGACGCGGCCGTTGAGGTTCGTACCAGCGACGGGCGAGTGTTCCCAGCGGAGATTGTCGGCACCGATCCGCTGTCCGATCTTGCGGTGATCAAAGTGGACGCCCCCGATCTGCAACCCGCTACCCTGGCGAATTCCGATGAGCTGAACGTCGGGGACACCGCCATTGCAATCGGGGCGCCCCTCGGACTCAGCGGAACCGTCACCGACGGCATCATTTCCACGCTGAACCGGACGATCAGCGTTGCCTCCTCGGCAGTACCGGAGGAGCTTTCCGATGCCGTTCCTGAGGAAGAGGGGGATGGTTTCAACTTCCTCCCCCCGGAAGGCACCGAAATGCCACAGAACCAGTCGCAGGGGTCGATCTACCTGAACGTCATTCAGACTGACGCCGCTATCAACCAGGGCAACTCCGGTGGTGCGCTGGTCGACGGCCAGGGCAGTGTGATCGGCGTCAACGTGGCGATCGCATCGTCGGGTTCCGGGGAAAGCACCGGAAACATCGGTGTGGGGTTCTCCATTCCCATTAATTATGCTGAGCGGGTTGCCCAGGAGATCATCGCCAACGGCAGTGCCTCGCACGGTTTCCTCGGCGTTTCGGTCTCGCCATCGGCTTCCGAGAACACCAACGGGGAAACCTCCTTCTCGGTAGGGGCGGAGGTCGCAGGAGTCGAACCAGGCTCGCCCGCTGAGGCAGCAGGGTTCCAGGAAGGCGATGTCATCACCAATGTGGCTGGACGCCCAATCACCGATCCACGCGACCTCACCGCAGCGGTGCGGATGCAGGCCGATGGGGACACTGTGAGCGTTGAATTCCAGCGCAACGGGGAAGTGCAGACCATTGATGTGACAGTGGGCCGGGCCGACGGCTAACCCAGGCCGGGATCCCGATATGGTTAGCTAGGGCTGGGCAGATCCCCAACTTCAGAAGAGGTAGCAATGGAAGAGGCATCGCACGCAGGCCTGGACATAGTGGTCCTGGTCAAGCATGTGCCGGACGCGCAGTTCGACCGCCACATCAGAGGCGACGACCGCACTACCGACCGGAATGAGAGCATCCTGTCCGAATTGGACGAGTACGCGCTCGAGGCAGCGCTGCAACTCGTTGAATCCCATGGCGGAGAGGCGGCTGGCCATCGGATCACCGCGGTCACCATGGGGCCGTCCGCTGCGGTCAGCGCCGTCAAGAAAGCACTTCAGATCGGTGCTCACGCCGGGGTGCACCTCTGCGATGATGCACTCGCCGGATCGGACGCGGCCGGGACCTCCCGGGCGCTCGCCGCCGTCGTCAACCACCTCGGGTCGGTAGACCTGGTCATCACCGGAATGGCATCGACGGACGGCGAGACCTCACTCGTACCGGCACAGCTCGCCGAACGGCTGGATTTGCCGCAGGTGACGTTCGCTTCATCTCTTGAGCTGCAGCCAGCGGATGGTTCCTGGACGCTGACAGCCCGACGGGACGGCGACGTCTACTCGGAGACGGTTGAGGCTACCCTGCCCGCCCTTGTCTCGGTCACCGATCAGATCAATGAGCCGCGGTACCCGAATTTCAAGGGCATCATGGCGGCGAAGAAGAAGCCGTTGAGCACCCTGTCGTTGCAGGACATCGGTGTGGACCCAGCCGAGGTGGGCTTCGCTGGCGCATGGACTTCGGTTCAGGTCGCGGACCCCAGGCCGCCCCGTGGCCAGGGAACGATCATCAGTGACGAAGGTGACGCAGGGATCCGGTTGGTGGATTTCCTTGCAACTCAAAAATTGCTGTAGCACCTCCCCGAACCCGCGCTCGAACAACGCAAAGGAGCCACCTCAATGGCTACAGTTCTCGTTTTGATTGATAACCCGGGTGAGGTTCTGCACAAGAGCCACCGGGAACTACTCACGCTTGCGACCACCTTCGGCGACGCCGCCGTCGCCTTCATCGGTGACCTGAACGACGCCGTCCTCCAGGAATTGGGTGCGCGCGGCGTCGGGTCCGTCTACCAGCCGGCCGCGTCCGACATCGAGGATTCCCTCGTCGCCGGGAAGGTTGCCTTCCTTGCCGAAGTAGTGCGGTCGGTCGCCCCTGCGGCTGTCCTCCTGGGGAATACCTTCGAGGCGAAGGAGATCGCGGCCCGGACCGGAATTCAGCTTTCCTCGGGGGTGATCACTGATGCGGTCGCCATCGGCGAGGATTTCACCGTCACCAAGTCGGTGCTGGCCGGCTCCTACGCGGTCGAGGCGAAGGTGACCACCGGCACGCCCCTCATTACGGTGAAGGCCAATACCGTCGAGGTAGCACCGGTCGGCGACGGGGGCGTCCCCAGCGTCGTCACGGTTGAGTCGGTGAGCCCGGCCAACACGGCCCGGATCACCGGTCGAACGGCGAAGCCGGCAACCGGGCGACCCGAGCTGACCGAGGCGCGGGTGATCGTTGCCGGCGGGCGGGGAGTCGACGGCAACTTCGCGCCCGTCGAGGAACTCGCCGATGCGCTGGGCGGCGCCGTTGGGGCATCCCGTGCGGCCACCGATGCCGGCTGGATCGAACACTCCGCCCAGGTGGGACAGACCGGGAAAACAGTGTCGCCGCAGTTGTACATCTCGGCTGGCATCTCCGGCGCCATCCAGCAGAAAGCCGGGATGCAAACCGCCAAGGTCATCATCGCGGTCAACAAGGACGCCGATTCGCCGGTGTTTGAGATCGCCGACTTCGGTGTGGTCGGTGACCTTTTCAAGGTGCTGCCGCAGGCAACCGCCGAGATCCTGAAGCGCAGGTCCTGACCACGGTGGCGACAGTTTTTGATCCCGCCGTCGATCAGATCGTGCGGGTGTTGTGCTTCGCGGCGCACCCCGACGACATCGACTTCGGTGCAGCCGGAACGGTGGCCCAATGGACAAGGGCGGGCGTCGTCGTCGACTACTGCATTATGACCGACGGCGACGCCGGCGGGTTCGACCCCGAGGGGCAGAGTGAAATCGTGCGGACCCGCAGGGCCGAGCAGCTTGCTGCGGCCCAGCAGGTGGGAGTTCGCGAAATCCACTATCTGGGTGAACGTGATGGGTTCCTGGAAGCCTCCACCGAGGTGATCAAGCAGGTAGTGGCAGTGATCCGCCGGGTCCGTCCTGATGTGGTGCTGGCAATGCACCCGGAGCGGAACTGGGACCGGATTCAAAAAAGCCACCCGGACCATCTGGCCTGCGGCGAAGCGGTCACCCGGGCGGTGTATCCGGCCGCCGAAAATCCGTTTGCCTTCCCGGATCTGGAAGCTGCCGGGCTGGCAAGCCACCGGGTGCCCTGGTTGTGGCTCTATGCCGGCCCGTCACACCTGGAAAACCACTTCGTCGATGTTACTGACACGGTGGACGACAAGCTGCGCGCCCTTCACTTCCACACCAGCCAACATCCGGACTCCGACCGGATGGACGCCGTCGTGCGTCAGCTGCTCCGGGACAACGCCGCACGCGGCGGCCTCCCAGCCGGGCGTAGCGCCGAAGTTTTCCATGTGGTGCCAGTCAATTCAGCTCAGACTATTGCCGGATTCTAGCCACCCCGATAACGGTGGCGGCCCAGGTCCAGCTGGGTAAGGTCCTTTCAATGCACCCGATCTCACGCGCCCGATCAGGCCTCGAAGGGGATCTCCGCGACGATCGGAAGGGTTGGCCGTTCGGACCCGCCGTCGGGCTCGACGGTGATGGCGAACCCCATCGACGAACCAATGCCCTCGACGGTAGTGACCAGCGATTCCTGCAGGTCCTCAGCGGTCATGGTGCTGATGGAGACCGGGTCGGTCCCGTCCGTGGGAACCCGCCACATCTGGTAGACCTTCCCCACGGGAGGAGCCGGTACCTCACTGAGGGTGATGACCGCCGCGTCTTCCTCACGGGAGAGCTTCAGCTCCGCGGTACCTCCCGCCGGAATCGTGAAGATTTCGGACTGGAGATCCTGGGCCTGCAACACTTCCTGTTCAACCGAGGTTTCCTGGAGGTTCTGGGCGACGCTGACTCCGCCGACGGTGATGACCACTGCTGCTGCGGCTGCGGCCAGCCAGCGTCCCACGGGCCGGCGTTGCTTTGCCTCGCGTCGGTTCGCCAGCTCATCGAAGGTGCCCGCCGACGCCTGGGCCCGGGCGGGCGCGGCGGAAGCGCTATGCTCGGGGAGACCGGCCGGCAACTGAGCCAGGATGCGGTCGAACAAGGCCGGGGGCGGTTCGACGTCGTCGATCGCGTACGCCCGGGCAAGGGTCTCACGGGCACCCCGGACGCGCTCATCAAAGGCTTCCCGCTGGATCGGGTCGGCGGCTGAGATGTAGTCCTCGATAGCCCGACGCTCCCGATCACTCAGGGCGTTCAGGGCATACATCTCGGCCCAGTCAAGCACACGGCCGTGGGTCAGGTCACTCTCCAGATCGTCAATCGATCCATCAAACATGTCGTTGTTCTGCATCTCAGTTCACCCCCAAACAGGTTTTCAGTCGAAGCAATCCGTCACGGATTCTCGATTTGATGGTAGGGACGGCCACGCCAAGTTTTTCGGCGACCTCGCGGTAGGTCAATCCGCCGTAATATGCGAGCTTCACAGATTCCTGTTGGGTCTCCGTCAGCGAGTCGAGGCATTTGACCACTGTCTCCGCCTCGAGGCGCTGGGTTACGGTGTCGACGACGTCGTCGTGATCGATTTCCTGCATCGCGGCGCCGTATCGTGCTTCGCGGTCAGTGGAACTCTGCTCAGACCGAACCTTGTCCACAGCCCGGCGATGGGTCAGGGTCATTAGCCAGGCCATCGGTGACCCCATCTCGGGTCGGAACCGGTCCGCGAGGTTCCAGACCTGCAGGTAGACCTCCTGGGTGGTGTCCTCGCTGAGCTCCGGGTCAATGAGGACACGACGGGCCAGCCCATAGACCCGTCGGGAAGTTTGCGCGTAGAACTCGGCAAAGGCTTGCTGGTCCTTGGCTGCGACTCGCAACAACAGCTCAGTCAGGGTTGCTGCGGTACCGGGTTCAACGGCGAATCCACCCGCTGGTGAACCGGCCGGAGTAGTTCTGCTGGCTCGTGGCGTATCCATATACTCCAAGCATAAAGCGCCCCGTCTGCGATTCAGAACATGCGACCCGCCGGCGCGGATCAGTTGGTCAGTGCCTCCCACCTGCCTACCCATCCCTATCACCGTCCTTTCGATGTTCTGTAGACAGGACTTTCACCGCCTGTATCGGTGCTTAACGACACGGGCGGATCAAGTTTTGCTGCCACTAGTACTTCGGAGCTGGGCGGTGCGGGGATGGGGTGGGGGGAGTCTGGATCTTACCCAGCTGCTAGTCAGCGGTCTCCGCAACAGCAACCAGGGATTGAGCGGCCAGGACGAAGCCGCTGCCGAGCCGGTCAAGGAAGCTGCCCCGGATCCGTTCGACGGCTGACTCGTCGCCCGGGAGAAGATGACGGAAGGCGGTCCCCTGAACCACCGACCATGCTGTCTGGGCATCCAGCGGCAATTCAATGGCTACCGAATCGACTCCGACCGTATTAAACCCGTTAGCCAGCAGCCAGTCTCCCAATTTCTCGGGCGAGGCCAGTCTGGCCACGTTGGCGATCTCCCGCTCGAGCAGCGCTGGATCCCGGGAGGGATCCTCGGAGCATGCGTCCTGAAGGATTCGCCAGAACTCCGTGTGGGCGCCAGCGTCCCAGGTGCTGAGGGCAATCCGTCCGCCGGGACGCAGTAGCCGCGACAGATGCGCCGTGGCAGGCGCCATATCCGCGAAGCGGGTCAGTCCGTAACAAGACAGCACCACGTCATAGCTGCCGTCGGCAGGCCGCTCGGTGACATCGGCCGTGTCAAACCGGATGGTGGCGAGGTTCATGGCTTCGGCTTTCGCCTTCGCCAGGTCCAGCAGCCCCGGGGATGGGTCGAGTGCGTCGATCACGCCTTCCGGACCGGCGGACTGCGCCGCCGGGATGGTGCTGGCACCGCTGCCACAGTAAACGTCGAGCACCCGGTCAGCGAGGGCGATATCGGCGGCCGCTGCGACGGCATTTCCCATCGGGTTCCAGAGCAGCGGCGCCAGGCGTTCGAAGTCCTCGGCGCCGGTCTCGGACACTTCCTCGGCATGGCGTGGTGGCATGGTGGCTCCTTAGGGCTGAAAAAGCTAGACGACGGCGCCGGCGAAGCTGTGCTGGCGCCATGCTTCGTAGAGAACAATAGACGCCGAGTTGGCGAGGTTAAGTGAACGACGGGTGGGGAGCATGGGTAGCCGGACCCGGGCCGTCACCTGGGGGTCATGCTTGACCTCCGGTGGTAGACCTACCGACTCAGGCCCAAAGAGCAACACGTCTGCTGGCTGGTAGCTGATGTCCGCATAGGATTCCTCGCCGTCGGAAGTGAACGCGAAGACCCGCTGGGGGGTGAGAGCTTCCCACGCGCTCGCCAGGTCCTTGTGGACCTGGAGCACTGCCAGGTCGTGGTAGTCGAGCCCCGCTCGGCGCAGCTTTGCATCATCGAAGTTGAAGCCGAGCGGCTCCACCAGGTGCAATTCGGCGCCGGTGACAGCGGCCAGCCGAATGGCGTTGCCGGTGTTGCCGGGGATTTCGGGCGTGTAGAACAGGATACGGAACACTCGTTAATCCTAGCGCTCGGCGTACTGTAGCAAACGGCCCAGTACGGGGAGCTGCACCACATAGGGCTGCGGCCCGCCACCCAGAAATTTCTTGAGCTCGCGGAGGAGCGTACCGGGATTCGCCACATGAACGCTGGTCAGTGCAGATTTGTCCAGCGTTGGCGGGTAATCGACAATCGGCTCGAAGGGGTTGCCTTCACCCCTGTGGAGGACAAGCCACGCCTGGACATTGCACTCTGGAAAGAGATCCTGGACCCGTCGGACCGACTCGGTAATGCGCACGTCACCGGCGATTCTGCCGTTGTGCCGCAGGGCACGCCCGTCCCAGCGATAGTTACCGGGTGGAGCGAGCATCGAATCGACGACCGCCAGACGGTATCCCGCCAACACCGCATGGCCCGCTTCAGTTCCGGTGTCGTCGCCGAACCGCAAACCGTTAACTAGTCGGGCGGCGGGGAAGCCCGGAAGGAAACGGTGTTCCAGCAGGGCAGCGGTGCGGCGCTCGCCGTCGAACCGTGAGCCGCTGCCGGATCCGAGACGCTTGAAGAATCCAGGCTGTCGAGCGGTGCCATGGATCTGGCTGCCCGCGAGGGTCAGCGGAATCACCGGGGGCTGCGCTGGTGAGAAGGGCGGCTCGTAGACGGCTTGACGTTGGAAAGCTTCGTCATCAGCGGCACGATCAGGAGAGGGAACACTTGACCGTGAGGGCGAACTGGCCGCCGTCGGTTCATGGGCGGCCGGGCTGCCACCCAGCCCGTGGTCATACCGGCGGCGACGTTCTGGATCCGAGAGGGTCTCATAGGCGACGGCCACGTCATGGAACTCTTCGGCGCTCCCGCCAGCATCAGGATGGGTTGATCGTGCAGCCCGGCGGTAGGCGTCCTTGACCTGTTTGGCGGTCGCGTTCCGCGACAATCCCAGGACGGCGTAGTAGGTCCGGTCGGGCGGGGTCGCCATGAGGGCCTTTCATCTTCGGCGGGCATGCTGGGGGCCTGGAGCGGGTGGAACCGATGTGCTGAAGTTCCGGGCGCGACGCGGCCGGCACGCTATGCCTCATCAGGGCAAGACTGTAGACGGTTTCCCGACTGCCAACCAAATACCCGCTGTACCTTCAACGGCGAACCGGGCGAAAGGGTTCGGCTTCGGTAGCATCGGACAATGACGAATCGGGACAAGGTGATCAGGGGCGAGGACTGGTACGGCAAGGTGCTCGACCGTGCAGACTATGCGGGAACCCTATTCGTTGATTGTGACTTCACCGAACTCCAGTCCAGCGGGGCCAACTTCAGCAAGTGTGTGTTCCGCAACGTCAAGTTCAATGTCTCAACCCACACCGAGGGGGCATTCGACGGCTGCCGGTTCGAATCCTGCAGCTTCTTCGATTCGACCTTTGCCGGGTGCAGGCTGACCGGCAGTTCCTTCGTCAACTCGTCGCTGGTCCCCCTCAAGGTCACTGGCGGCAACTGGTCCTATGTTTCGCTGGTGCGTGCGGACCTGTCCACCGCCGACTTCACTGGCGTGTCCCTCGCCGAAGCCGACTTCACCGAGGCCAACCTCACCAAGGCGTCGCTGCGGAATTGCCAATTATCCAATGCTGAATGGGCAGGAGCGCGGCTCCGGGGAACCGACCTACGTGGCAGCGAACTGGGCGAACTGTCGATGGACTACGTACAGTTCCGCGGTGCCGTGATCGACGTCGCGCAGGCGATGACCATTGCCGAGGCCCTGGGGGCCGTGATCAGATGAAGCTGCTGGTCGCGGTCAACCCTACGGCCGGGGCGGGGGCTGCGAAGAAGGCGGCAAGCGCGGCAGTCACCTCACTCATTGCCCTCGGACACGAGGTCACTGTCCTCGCCGGACCAAGCTATGCGACGCTTGTTGACCGGGTGAGCTCAGCTGTGGCGGAGAGGTCGCCGGACGCGCTGGTCGTGGTAGGCGGTGACGGGATGGTGCAGCTGGGAGCCAATGTCCTGGCGGGAACCACGGTCCCCCTGGGCATCGTGGCGACCGGCACCGGCAATGATGTGGCCCGGACCCTCGGCCTGCCCCTCAGGGACCCGGAAGCAGCGGCCCTCGTCATCCATGAAGCACTCCCCGGACCGCCCCACTGGATGGACCTCGGGCGCATCAGCAGGGACCAGGACGGGGAGGGAGTGCTCTGGTTCGCTGGGGCCTGCTCAGCAGGATTCGATGCGATAGTGAATGCCCGGGCCAACACCTGGTCCTGGCCCCGGGGAAAGAGCCGGTACACCCTCGCCGTGCTGCGTGAGTTGGCAGTCTTCAGACCCATCGGCTACCGGCTGGTCATCGATGGGTCTGCCGAGTCGACGGCCGCAATGCTGGTTTCGGTGGCCAACGGGAGGTCCATTGGAGGCGGAATGAAGATTACGCCCGACGCGCTCTGTGATGATGGGCTCCTGGATCTGTTGGTGGTCTCCGCAGTCTCACGACTCCGGCTGATCGCGATGCTGCCCCGGCTCTTCGCGGGAACCCATGTGTCTCACCCGGCGGTCCGGATCGAAAAGGTCCGTTCGGTCCGTGTCGAGGTGGCCGGGCTGACGGTCTTCGCCGATGGGGAACCGGTAGGGCCGGCGCCGGTCCAGATCGACGTCGTTCCCCGGGCGCTCAGAGTCCTCCGACCGGTGAAAAGTGAAGTGTCGAGCCGGAACCGCTAGAATTGACCGATGCCCGTGTACCTGGACCACGCGGCGACCACGCCTCTTTCGGCGCCCGCGCTCGCCGCACTCACCACCGAACTCAGCCGTAGCGGCAACCCTTCGTCGCTGCACGGCTCAGGGCGTCGTGCCCGTCGGGTGGTGGAAGACTCCCGTGAGACCCTCGCCGCCGCGGCGGGAGCGCATCCCTCGGAGGTGATCTTCACCTCCGGTGGGACCGAAGCTGACAACCTTGCCGTCAAGGGCCTGTTCTGGGCCCGCCGCGCCGCAGACCCGCGCCGGCTGAGGATCCTGTGCTCAGCCATCGAACACCCGGCGGTCCAGGACACGGTCGAATGGCTGGCCAAACACGAAGCGGCGCTGGTCACCTGGCTACCGGTCGACTCCGAAGGCGTGGTCTCCATGACGGCGCTGCAGGCCGAGCTCGACGACGACCCGGACACCATCGCGCTGATCACCGTGATGTGGGCCAACAACGAGGTCGGCACCATCCAGCCCATTCGGGACATCACCGCGGCAGCCGCGGCGCACGGCATCCCCGTGCACTCGGATGCCGTGCAGGCCTTCGGGTCCCTTCCGGTGTCTTTCAGCCATTCAGGACTCGCGACGATGGCGGTCAGTGGGCATAAGATCGGCGGCCCGGTGGGTGTAGGGGCCCTTTTCGTCGGGCGGGCGGTAACGCTCACCCCGGTGCAGCATGGTGGAGGACAGGAGCGCGATATCCGGTCGGGAACCCTTGACGCCGCCGGTATCGCGGCTTTCGCTGCGGCCGCTGCGTTCGTTACAGGCAATCTCGACCAGGAGTCCGCCCGCATCGCCGCCCTCAGGGATCAGCTGATCACCCAGGTGGAGTCCGCTATCCCGGAGGCGGTCCTCAGAGGGCACCGGACCCTGCGGCTTCCCGGCAACGCCCACTTCACGTTTCCCGGCTGCGAAGGGGACTCCCTCTTGTTCCTGCTCGATCTTGCCGGAGTGGAATGCTCCACCGGCTCGGCCTGCACGGCGGGAGTACCCCGGCCGTCCCATGTGCTGCTCGCGATGGGCCTCACCGAGTCGGAGGCCCGAGGGGCCCAACGATTCTCGCTCGGGCATACCTCAGGCCCCGAGGACGTTGAAGTCCTTGGAACTGCGTTGCCCGAGGCCTACCGCCGCGCCCGGCAGGCTGGAATGGCTGGCCATGCTTCAAACATTCAGACAGCTGGAACAGGTTTTCGACAGTGAAGGACAACTCATGAAGGTACTCGCAGCAATGAGCGGCGGAGTGGACTCCGCCGTCGCCGCAGCACGCGCAGTGGAGGCAGGGCACGACGTCGTCGGCGTCCACCTGGCGCTCTCGCGCATGCCTGGCACCTTACGCACCGGTAGTCGTGGGTGTTGCACCATCGAGGACTCCCGTGACGCCTGGCGTGCCTGCGACATCCTGGGGATTCCTTACTACGTGTGGGACTTCTCGGAACGATTCAAGGAGGACGTTGTCGACGATTTCATCGCCGAGTACGCCGCCGGTCGCACTCCGAACCCGTGCATGCGCTGCAACGAACGGATCAAGTTCGCGGCACTCCTGGAAAAGGCGTTGGCGCTGGGCTTCGACGCCGTCTGCACCGGCCACTACGCGAAGGTCATTGAGGACAGTGACGGGAACCGCGAGCTGCACCGGGCCGCGGACTGGGCCAAGGACCAGTCCTATGTGCTGGGCGTCCTCACCCACGAGCAGCTCAAGCACTCAATGTTCCCGCTGGCCGAAACCCCGTCCAAGGCGGAGGTCCGCGCCGAGGCTGAGCGCCGCGGACTGTCCGTGGCTAACAAGCCCGACAGCCACGACATTTGTTTCATTCCCGACGGTGACACCCGCGGCTGGCTGGCCGAACGCATCGAGATGACCGAGGGTGCGATTGTCGACACCGACGGGGAGCAGGTGGGCACCCACCCCGGCGCCAACGCCTTCACAGTAGGCCAGCGCCGTGGCCTGAAGCTCGGCACACCCGCCGACGACGGCAAGCCCCGCTTCGTGCTGGAGATCCGGCCGAAAGAAAACAAGGTGGTAGTCGGTCCCGAGCGGCTGCTGGCCGTAGACCAGCTGCGGGGCATCAAGGTGTCCTGGGCCGGACTGCCGATCGACGCGGTACTGGCCGGCAGCGAATTCGAGTGCATGGCGCAGGTGCGAGCCCACGGCGACCCTGTCGACGCGGTGGCCTGGATGGAGAACAACGGTGAGGGGCAGGCGGAGCTCGTGGTCCGGCTGAACGAACCGATGCGCGGCGTCGCCCCGGGCCAGACCGTCGTCCTGTACCAGGGGACACGGGTCCTGGGCCAGGCGACCCTCGACTCTGCCCGGTCACTGGAGCGCCCCGAACTTCAACCAGCCCTGTAGGGACACGCCCCGTCGCACTGCCGGTTGAATATGTCGACGCCGGATTAGTCGGCAGTCTGCAACTGGTGTTTGACTTGATGCATGATTGAATCGAGCAGCGGCTACGACCCGGGGGCAAGCTCCCTCGCCGGGCAGGTACAACCCGAGGTGATGGCGGAGCTCCTGTCAGTGCGGAGCAGTATCGACAACATCGATGCGACTCTCGTGTATCTTCTCGCCGAACGGTTCAAGGCCACCCAGCGGGTGGGGGTCCTCAAGGCGGAGCACCAGCTACCGGCGGGCGACCCGGATCGGGAAGCGGCCCAGATCACCAGGCTTCGCGCGTTGGCCGAAGAAGCCAACCTAGACCCGGCCTTCGCCGAAAAGTTCCTGAACTTCATCATCTCCGAGGTGATCCGTCACCATCAGGCGCTGTCCGAGAACCGCCGGTCACCGGAGGGCCCTGGTGGAGCCTAGCTCCGCCCAGGTCACAGCTACCGCCCTGGGCGAATGGCCAGGAACTGACCCTCTCGAAGCTACGCGGGTGGTCCGGGGTGAGCTCGGTGACCCGCACCTTCCCCACCTGGTGTCCCTGCCGGGCCGCGGGGTCGGTAGCGACGCCGTCGGGCGGACAGCAGCCATCCTGGTGGAGTTGCCAGTGGATGTGCAGCCCCACGGCTGGCGCCTCGTCGACCGGCCCGGCAAGGATCATCGACGGGCAGTGTCGGCGCTGTCCACCGACCTGAACGTGCTCGGTGATGTGATTGGTGCCGAATCAGAGCCGGCGCCAGCGTTGAAAATCCACCTGCGGGGCCCACTGTCCCTTGCCGCCAACCTCCATCTGCACAGCGGGGAACGCGCCCTGCTCGACGTCGGGGCGCGCCGCGAAATCAGGGATTCCCTGGCAGCCGGCGCTGCCGACCTGGTCAGCAGGGTCAGATCAGCGGCATCAGGCGCCCTGGTACAGGTACAACTGGACGAACCCGAAATCGCGTTTGTCCTGGCCGGCGGTGTGCCGACGGC
>NZ_ASZW01000150.1:15108-15486 GCF_000468215.1 Arthrobacter sp. CAL618
ACCGGACCCTCCGGGCGGTGCCGGACCAGGAAGCCGCCGACGCGTGGGACACCGTAGCCGAGGCAGTGCGGGCAGCCGGGGGCGGAACTGTGGCGGTGTCATTCCCCGCCGAGCGCGCTCCGCTCGATGTGCTGGCGACCAGCAGCATCACCGCGGTAGCGCTTCCCCTCGCGGGATTGTCGATGGCACAGTGGGAGTCCCTGGCCGGTCAACTCGAAGCGGGCGGTGAACTGTGGGCGGGCATCATGCCCGACCCGCGAGCCGTCCCAACGGTGTCCGCCCTGGCGGGGGCAGTCCTGTCGCCCTGGCGGATGCTCGGGTTGCCGTTGAACCGGTTGGCGCAGTTGCGGTTGACCCCCGACACCGGGCTGGCCGGGG
>NZ_ASZW01000150.1:15491-17865 GCF_000468215.1 Arthrobacter sp. CAL618
CCCGCCGCCGCCGCGAACATCCTGCGCCGGTTGACCCAGACCGCCGACGCGCTGAACCAGGAGATGGCCAACGACTAGCGGCGCTTCTCCCAGCGTCGCGGCTCCGCCTCAGCGGGCAGGACACCGTCGAAGTCGACCAGGTGGTAGTCGAAGGCCCCCGCGTAGACCAGGAGTGTCCCCAGCTGACGGTGGATCACCCGGGTCTGGATCCGGAACCGACCGGCTTCCTCATCCCACCACTGCTCCATGTAGGCCTGCGCCCCGACGACGTCCGGCACCGGTAGCCGCACCGGGCCAGCGAATACCCGGGTCCGGGTGGACACCATCCGCATCCTCCCGGCTGGTGTGACCGAGCAGGTCAGATCGGTGAGCGTCAGACGGTGCGCCCCCACATAGTCGAGCAGCTGACCGTTCTCCTCCGAGGTGGTGTCCTCGAAAATCCGCTCAGCAGCCGGGAAGTGCAGGATCCGGCGGGCGGTCAGGGATGCACGCCCAAACGGGTCAAGGTGCGGGAAATTGCTGATGCTGAAGGGGACATCGGTCCCATACTCGGGGAAAAACGAGTTCTCGGCAGCTGCCAGCCTGAAGGCGGGCCTGATAAACCAGGCGGGGNCCTGCCACATCGAAGGTGCCGCTGCCTATTCCCGCCTGGCCCGCGTCGGCGTGGAGGCCAAAGTAGGCCTGGAGTTCGGGCTGTAACCTGTTGAAATCGGCGCCCAAGGCGCGCTGGTAGATGGACTGCATGTTAGAGCTCCCATTTTCGTCGTTTACTGAGCCAATCGATCAGGATTCGTGCCGTAAAGCGTTGGTGCATCCGCAGGTAGGGGCTGGTGGCCAGTTCGGGTTGGTCTCCGCTGGTGACCATGTAGGCGGCGAGCACCGCGAGCCACGCATCAATGTCGTCGGGGTTGGCCCCGCAGCTCAGCGGAGAGTCGGCAAGCCAGCTGTCGACGTCGACCCCTGCCTGGCGTGGGTAAACCAACAGGGCTACCCAGTCAGCCCAGGCGGGCCCGATAGACAGAAAGTTCCAGTCACAGAAGAGTGCAACGTGCGGGCTGGGCCCGCCACGGGGGCGAATCATGATGTTGTCTGCCCGGAGATCATTGTGGAGCACAGCATCGCCGGCCAGCGCCTCGTGACCCAGTGCGGTCAATTTTTCAAGCTCGGACAGGTGCTGGACGTTCAGCGACGGCAAATAGGCGGGAAGCGCTCCGTTCGGGGCCCAGCACTCTACGAGGTCGGTCCGTAAGCTGGCTCCGAAGAACTCCTCCACCATTGACCCGTTCGCAAGGTTTGCTGGCGTTTCCTGCAGCCCTGCCTGCACCACTAGGAGTGACGCGTGCACCGCCCTGAGATCACTGACCGTCCATGGCTGCCCCGGCATGTAGCCGTCAACGGCCTCAAAGCACAGCAGCTGCCAGCGGGCGCCCCCAGCAAGGACCTGATCGGTTGAGTGCAGTTGCGGGATGGGAAGTCCGGCCGAAAGTGCAGTGAGAACCTCGGCCTCGCGGACATAGGCAGCGAAAATGTGGCTGTCCGTTGACGGCGCCGCCTTGGCGAAGAGGCGGCGGTTCCCGGCGCCAACGACAGCTGCGAAGCCGTTGGTGAAGCCACCGCCAGCCGGGGTGACGGACTCCGTCGGGCTTCCCAGCTCGGCGGCGATTCGGTGGCGAACAGCCGCAGGTAACGCTGCCCACGGGGTGCGGTGGGCTGTTCGGGAATAGTCGACCCTGGCACTACCTTCGGTCGGGATCATCAGAGCCGGCCCGCCGCTTTGAGCCGGATATACATGTCAGCAAGGTGTGGCGGTAGTTCGTGGGGAGTAGCATCGACCACTTCTGCCCCCAGCTGACGGAACTGGGCTGTCACCGCGGCACGATCCAGCAGGGCACGCTCCGCGGACGCGGCCCGATACACATCGGACACGGACTGGCGTTCGCCGCGCATCTCATCCAGTCGCGGGTCGCGAACTGACGCGACCACCACCACATGCTGTGAGGTCAGATCGGCCAGCACCGGCAGCAGCCCCTCTTCTACTGAGCCCGAATCCAGCGACGTCAGCAGCACAACCAAAGAACGGTGGGAGGAGATGGAGCGAACCTGGCCGGGCACCCGTGACCAGTCGGCTTCAATCAGCTCGGGCTCCAACGGTGCCATCGCCTTGACGAGGGCGCTCAGCAGATTCCCCTTCGCCGCCGAATTCACCCTGGCCCGGGGACGGCGGTCGAAGGCAAGGAAATCCACCCGGTCCCCACCCCGCTGTGCGAGGACGCCCAGCAGCAGGGCAGCCTCGATACTCGTGTCCAGCCGGGGCTCATCGTCGATCCGCGCAGCTGAAGTGCGCGAGGTGTCCATCACGATGACCACCCGCCGG
>NZ_ASZW01000151.1:0-2553 GCF_000468215.1 Arthrobacter sp. CAL618
CGGGCGGTCGCGCGCCAGTCGATCGAGCGGACGTCGTCGCCCCTCACATAGTCCCTGAGCGAATCGAATTCGGTGCCGGCACCGCGGATCTGGACGGCGGCCCGGCCGTCAAGCTCACGCAACCGGCGAAGCTTCGATGGAAGATGTCGTTTGGAATGGAACGGGGGTAGGACCCGGAGGAGCCCGGGAGCCGGAATGCTCACCTGGCGGCCGGTCAACCCCAGCGGGCCGACGCTGCGAATCGTCACCTGTGCCACCCGCAGATGCCCACGCCGTTCGGGGAGCAACCTGATCAACAGTTGCCTGGACTCACCCGGTGGAACCGAGACGTGCTGTACGGCATCAGCTGCCCCTGCCGACGGCTGCCACGCCTCACGGACAGTGGCCCTCAGTTGACGCCGGGAATAGTTACGGACGGTGAGCGTACTGGTGCAAGCCTCGGTCAGCCGGACGCTGTCCGGTAGGTCCCGGCTGAGGCCCGTTTTCCTCGGCGAGGCGGCCAGGGAAAGGTCCAGGGCTCCCACCAGGACCAACGCAGTGGTCCAGATCAGGATGGACACCGCGCCCGGGTAGAGCGCCACGGGAATAATCCCGAGGAATGCCAGGAGGACAAATCGTCCGGTGATGGTCATGCGGCCCGGGGCCTAGCGTGGCACTGGGACGGTAGCGAGGATCCCCAACAGCACATCATCCACTTCGACTCCGTCCATTTCAGCCTCGGGACGCATCGACACCCGGTGTCGCAACGCTGGCAGGGTGAGGGCCTTGACGTCGTCCGGCGTCACGAAGGTGCGGCCTGACAACCAGGCCCAGGCGCGGGCGGTGTTGAGCAATGCGGTGGCACCGCGCGGGGAAACACCGAGCTGGAAAGATGGAGCTGTGCGGGTGGCGCGGACCACATCAACAATGTAGGCGATGACCTCGGGCGCAATCGCTACTGTAGCCACCGCGCGTCGGGCCTTCGCCAGATCAAGGGCCGAGGCGACCGGGCGAATCCCCGCCGCAGCGAGGTCCCGTGGGTCGAAGCCCGCACTGTGGCGGCGGATCACCTCTATCTCGTCGTCCCGGTCCGGCACTGACAGCGTGAGCTTCAACAGGAAGCGGTCGAGTTGAGCCTCGGGCAGGGGATAGGTGCCTTCGTACTCCACCGGGTTCTGGGTGGCTGCGACGATGAACGGATCGGGGAGCGCCCGCGAAACGCCGTCGACCGACACCTGGCGTTCCTCCATTGCCTCCAGTAGGGAGGCCTGGGTCTTGGGCGGCGTCCGGTTGATCTCGTCCGCCAGCAGGATGTTGGTGAAGACCGGCCCCTCGCGGAAGGTGAATTCCGAGTTCTGCGCCTCGTAAATGAGTGACCCAGTGACGTCTCCCGGCATCAGATCGGGAGTGAACTGGACCCGCTTGGTATCGAGACTCAAAGCTGCCGACAGGGTGCGCACGAGCAGGGTTTTGGCGACACCCGGAACGCCCTCAAGCAGCACATGGCCCTTCGCGAGCAGGGCGATCAGCATTCCGGTCACTGCCGCGTCCTGGCCGACGATCACTTTGGCTACCTCGGACCTCACGTTCAGCAGGGCCTGGCGTTCGGGGCCGGGGCCGTCCGGTGACACCGGGGAGTCCTGGTGGGTCGGGATGTGTTGACTCATCTCGCGTCGATCTCTTTCTCTAGGGCGTCAAGGTCTTGGCTCCATCGCACCAATTGGGTGTCGGACGCTGGTCTTTCGGTCCGCAGAAGTTGGTCGAGGTCGGCCGGGGACCGCGGGGAGTGGCGTGCCGCCGCGGCTACCACCTCGGTGACCGAGCTGGTGGCCGGCAAGCGAAGCCGTGCTGCAAGCCGAATGAGGGTGGCGGCTCGGAGGTTGGCGGCGGCGCGATCAATGGACCCAGAATCCTGGTAGAGCCGCGCCCGTCCTTCGGCCGTCTCGGCCGCCCGCACCACCACGGGCAGCGGTTCCTCGGCGAGCGGCCCCAGGCGGCGTCCCCGCCAGACAGCGGCCAACAGGCCAGTGCCGAGTAGCCACAGCATCACAAGGTTCACCCAATCGGGCAGCAGGTTCAGGGGATCGACCGGTGTGTCGGTCAGCGCCAGATCGGCTGCCGTGGGCTGATACCAGATGAGGACGGGGCTGCTCCCCAGGGTTCGCAGGGCAAGTGCCGCGTTGCCTTCCTGATCGATGGTCTCGTTGCTGATGATGCTTCCGTGGCCGAGTGCCACCACTTCCTGGCCAGCCTTGGCGGCGTAGGAACCCGAGGGTGGGCCGCCCTGCGCAGTAGCGGGGGGGAAACAGATCAGATCGGCCCGGTAGGCGAAACCGCCGGGGGAGATACTGCCGGCGGCGGCGGCGTCCTCAACCCCACAGTCTGCCGGCAAGGGGGTGTCTTCGGAGGCGGGGATTAGACCCGCCTGTCGGATGGATGGGGCAAGTTCGCCCAGGATGAGGGTGTTCGGCTCGACCAGAACCAGTCGGTCGGCGACACCGTCCAGGGCGCTCAGCTGGTCGGAGTTGAGCCACGAATCCGGATCGTGCAGCAGGAGGGTCGAGGCGCCAGCCG
>NZ_ASZW01000152.1:0-129 GCF_000468215.1 Arthrobacter sp. CAL618
CCCCGGCCCTCATCATGACGTGCGTGTCCTGGTTAGCGCAGACCCATCAGGTCGACGACGAAGATGAGGGACTCACCGGGGGCGATCGCTCCACCAGCGCCACGGTCCCCGTAGGCCAGATTGGCGGGG
>NZ_ASZW01000152.1:139-7842 GCF_000468215.1 Arthrobacter sp. CAL618
TCCAGCCGGCGGCGGCCGCCAACCTTCATTCCGAGGAGGCCCTGATCCCAGCCCTGGATGACCTGGCCAATGCCGACCTTGAAGTCGAGTGGTGCACCGCGGTTCCAGGACGAGTCGAATTCCTCGCCGGTGGAAAAGGCGGCGCCGACGTAGTGGGCGGAGACGGTGTCGCCAGCCTTGGCTTCCTCGCCGGAGCCCTCGATCAGGTCGGAGATGACCAGTTCGGTAGGTACGTCGGTGCCGGGAAACTCAATTTCGGGCTTGGTGCGGGCGGTGCCGTTGGATCCGATAGACATATTTTTCCTCTAAGTGGTGGTGGTTGGCGGGGGCGGCCGGAATTACTCGGCCGTCACCTTTTCGACGATTTCTACGTAGAACGCCAGGGTGCCGGAGGGGCGTCCCTCCGGGGCAGGGTCCCCGTAGCCCATCGGTGCGGGGATGACGAGCAGGACTTTGCTGCCGACCGTCTGGCCGGCCAGTCCCTTGGTCCAGCCCTCGATGACGCCGGAAAGCGGGAACTCGATCGGCTCGCCACCGGGGTAGCTGGAGTCGAACTGCTCTCCGTCTTCCCAGCGCCACCCGGCATAGTTGGCAGCGATGGTGTCTTCTTCGGTGATCACTTCACCGTCGCCGGCTTCGAGAACCTTGATGACCAGGTCATCTGAGGGTTCGTTGTCGGGAATCTCGATGACAGGTGCGTCGTCGTCGTCAAACGTGAAGGTGGGAAGCTGGCCGTCGGCGTCGAGCTCTTCAACGGCTTCGGGGCTGAGCACCTCGGGCACCGGTGGTGCTGCCTCGGCACTGAGTACCTGCATCACGATCAGCTGCTGGGGCTCCTGGCCTTCGATCACATTGGTGTAGGCGATCTGCGACCCGATGGTGGTGCCCACCAGCACTTCGTAGAGTTCAGGGTCGTCTTCCTGCAGTTTCTCGATCAGGTCGAGGGTCTGCGGCTCGGCGGAATAGGTGTCGCCGAGGACTGAGCCATCCTCGGCGTTCAGACCCACCAGGTGGAAGGAGACGCGGTCGCCGTCGGCGATTGGCTCGCCGTCGCCGGCGGTGATCGTGGCAGCGGCGGGGCCGGTCACGTCCAGCGGTGATTCGAAGGTCACCTCGGGAGCTTCCTCATCGGAGCCGCCCTCAACCCGGACGGATTCAAGGATCGCGGCGTCACCGGCGGTCTTCAGTTCAGCGTCGCCGGTATCACCGCCGCAGGCGGACAGCACTAACAGGACGGGCAGAGCAAGGGTGAGAGCTTTTCGCACGGTGCTTCTTTCGCAGGTGATCGGTGGCGCGTGCCGTGGGGGCCGCAGGAAGCTGGCCATTTTTCGTGAATGAACCTATCCAGCGTAACGGTTTAGGGCCGGTGGTTTCTCCCGTCGAGCAGTTTCACCGGGGATTCACAGCTGGGCGAGCAGCGCTTCGACCCGTTCGTCGACCGATTGGAAGGGGTCTTTGCACAGGATGGTTTGCTGGGCGCGGTCGTTGAGCTTCAGATGCACCCAATCGACGGTGAAGTCCCGGTTGGCGTCCTTCGCGCGTCGGACGAATTCCCCCCGGAGCCGCGCACGGGTGGTCTGCGGTGGAATGTCCACGGCATTTTTGATGTCGACGTCGGTGACCACGCGCTCGGTCTCCCCCCGCTGCTGGAGCAGGAAATACAGGCCGCGTTCCCGGGAAATGTCGTGATAGGTGAGATCCAGTTGTGCCACCCTCGCGGACTCCAGGCCAAGACTGTGCCGGTCCCGGTAGCTGTCAATCAGCTTCTTCTTGATGGCCCAGTCAATCTCACGGTCGATGAGCCGATGGTCGCCGGTGCCGATTGCCTGCAGGGTCCTCCCCCACAGCTCGAGGATCCGTTCAACATGCGGGGTGTGGGCCCCGTTCGTTTCCACGAACTGGCGCACCCGCGCGAGATATTCCTGCTGCATGTCGAGCGCGGACATGGTGCGTCCACTAGCCAGCTTCAACGGCTGGCGTCCGGTGAGATCGTGGGAAATTTCCCTGATGCTGCGGATCGGGTTTTCCAGCCGGAAATCCTTCATGATGACGCCCGCCTCGATCATCCGCAGGATCAGGTCAACCGATCCCACTTTCAGGAGGGCGGTGGTCTCGGACATGTTGGAATCGCCGGCGATGACGTGGAGTCTGCGGTAGTACTCGGCGTCGGCGTGCGGCTCGTCCCGGGTGTTGATGATGGGCCGCGACCGGGTGGTGGCCGACGACACGCCCTCCCAAATGTGGTCGGCACGCTGGGAGAAGGCGTAAAGCGCGCCGGTCTGGGTTTTGAGGACCTTACCGGCACCGACCAGGAGCTGCCGGGTGACGAGGAACGGGATCAGGATGTCGGCCAGCCGGCTGAACTCGAGCTTCCGGGGAATGAGGTAGTTTTCGTGGCTGCCGTAGGAGTTCCCCGCCGAGTCGGTGTTGTTCTTGAACAGGTACACCCGTCCGTCGTAGCCCTCCTGCGCGAGCCTGCGCTGCGCCTCGGCCACCAGATCCTCCAGGATCAGCTCGCCAGCCCGGTCGTGCGCGATGAGCTGGGCGACGTCGTCGCACTCTGCCGTGGCGTACTCGGGGTGGGAACCGACATCCAGGTACAGCCGGGACCCGTTGGTGAGGAACACGTTGGAGGAGCGTCCCCAGCTGACCACCTTGCGGAACAGATACCGGGCCACCTCCTCGGGTGACAGCGGGCGGGAGTTGGGCCCCGAGTAGGCGATGCCGAATTCCGTTTCGATGCCGAAAATCCGGCGGTCCATCAGAGGCCGTCCTTCCCGAAGCCCAGCATGTCTCCCACTTCGGTGGGAAGGATCCGCCGGAACGCCCGCCGGGCGCCGCGGGTGGTCAGCGGGTCCCTATCCAGGACTGCAACCTCAAGGGTGTCGGGGCTGAGGCGCGTCCGGGGAGCGCCGGTCGCGCCGCCGCCGTGCCGGAGCGCATCCACCGCGGTCCTGACCGCTTCCGCGAAACTATGCTCGGCGTCCCACTGATCGGTCAGGACGTCACCGACGGCATCCGCCTGTCCGCCCATCACGATGAACCGTCGTTCGTCGGCGATCGAGCCGTCGAACGTGAGGCGGTACAGGTGGTCAGCGTCGGTGCGGGGCCCTACCTCGGCGACGGCCAGCTCCACTTCAAAGGGTTTGCTGTCGGCGGTGAACACTGCGCCAAGACTTTGGGCGTAAACACTGGCCAGCCCGCGGGCGGTGACGTCTTCCCGGTCGTAGGAATATCCCCGCACATCGGCGTAGCGGACACCCGCCTGGCGGAGGCTCTCGAACTCGTTGTACTTCCCCACGGCGGCAAAAGCGATGCGGTCATAGATTTCGCCCACCTTGTGCAGGGACGGTGAGGGGTTCTCGGCGACCAGTGCAATCCCATCGCGGCAACTGAGCACCACCACCGATCGTCCGCGGGCGATCCCTTTCCGGGCAAAATCGGCCCGGTCCTTGGTGAGCTGCTCAGGCGAAACGTAGAACTGTTGTGTCATGCTCATGCCTCCCGTCCTGCCACCGAGCGCGAGTCGATGACCTGCGCGGCGGCCAGCGCCAGCTCCCGCTCCGGAATCCGGCGGGCGCCAGCACTATTGACCGTGTACACCACCGGCCACAGCTGGCGGACGACGTCGGGGCCGCCGGTCGCCGAATCGTCGTCGGCCGCGTCGTAGAGGGATTCGACGGCGACCCGAACCGCGCGGTCCTCGTCGAGATTCGGTTTCCACAGCTTCTTCAGGGCGCCCCGGGCGAAGGCGGCGCCGGAACCGACGCTGTGGTGTTCCTGCTCCTCATAGCGACCGCCCGTCACGTCGTAGGAGAAGAGCCTGCCGACCCGCTGGACGGTGTCGAAGCCGGCGAAGAGGGGGACGACCGCCAGCCCCTGCAGCGCGAGTGGGAGGTTGGCCCGGATCATTGCTGCCAGCCGGTTGGCCTTGCCATCAAGGCTCATCAGGGTGCCCTCGATTTTTTCGTAGTGCTCAAGCTCCACCTGGAAGAGCCGCATGATGTCGAGCGCTATTCCGGCGCTACCAGCAATGCCGAGTACGGAGAACATGTCGGCTGGGAAGACTTTTTCGATGTGCCGGCTGGCGATAATGTTGCCCATCGTGGCGCGCCGGTCACCGGCCATCAGGACGCCGCCAGCGTACGTCATGGACACGATCGTGGTGGCGTGCGGCGCCACCGTCGCGGCGCTGGCCGGGGTCAACCCTCCGGCCGACCGGCTGGAGGGCAGCAGATCGGGGTGGTTCGACCCCAGATACCCGCTGAACGACGTGGAGGCTGCACGGCCAATCGACGCGGTAGCGTCTTCCGGAATCATTAAGGTTACTGGCCGCCCTTCTGGACAAAGCCGCGGACAAATTCTTCGGCGTTGGATTCGAGCACCCCGTCGATTTCGTCCAGCAGATCATCGACCCCCTGGGTCTGTGCAGTGGGTGCGCCGCCCTCGGGTGCTCCGCCGGTGTCCGGGGCCGGAGTGTCCTGCTGTTCGTCCTGCTGCTCGGGCCGTGACCCGGTATTCCTGCGGTCCTGTGTAGCCATGGCTGGCACCTTTCATTGCTGAGGATGTGATGCGCAAAACCTAGTGATGTCTATGGTGCCATGTTGGATTGTGGCCTGCTCAAAAGCCGCGCAACAAATTCTTCGGCGTCGGCCGATGCAGCGAACAACTCTTTGGTGAGGGCAGCTGTTCCCCGGAGGGGCTCACGGGTCTGGATTCGTTGCAGCCGACGTTGGGACGGCAACTCGAAGATGATTGAGTCCCAGCTGGCGCCGACCACTTCGCGGGGAAAACTGCTGATGCAGCGGCCACGGAAGTAGGCCCGGGTGTCTTCGGGCGGGTGGGACACGGCGGCGTTCACCTGCTCATCGGTGACCAATCGGTCAATCTGGCCGCGGGCGCTGAGCCGGTGGTAGATGCTTTTCTCTGGCCGGAGGTCGGAGTACTGCAGGTCCACCAGGGCCAGGCGGGGGTCATCCCAGGCCATTCCGTCGCGGCTGCGATACGCCTCAAGCACTTTGAGCTTTGCCACCCAGTCAAGTTGGTGTGCGGCGTCGAAGGGGTCCCGGCGCAGTGTATCGATGAGGGCGCCCCAGCGTTGCAACACGTCGGCGCTCTGCGGATCGGTTCCACCCTGCCGGTCCGATTCCGTCAGGCAGGCGTCGAGGTAGATTTCCTGCAGGTCCAGGGCGGTCACCGACCGGCCGTCTGCCAGCCTGATGCGGTGACTCAGCGTGGGGTCGTGGCTGACCGCCTGCAGCTCCCGGACCGGGTCCTGGATCTCGGGAATCGAGGCGTTGTCCCTCTCGATCAGGGACAACACCAGGGAGGTGGTCCCCATCTTCAGATAGTTCGAAATTTCGCTCAGATTGGCGTCGCCGATGATTACATGGAGCCGCCGGTACTTTTCGGCGACCGCATGAGGCTCGTCCCGGGTGTTGATGATGGGTCGGCGGACGGTCGTTTCCAGGCCGATCTCGTTCTCGAAAAAGTCGGCACGTTGGCTGAGCTGGAACCCGGGTGACTGATGGGAGGCGCCGATTCCTACCCGGCCTGAGCCACAGATTGTCTGGCGGGAGACGAAGAACGGAATCAGCGCCGCTGCGATGTGGTTGAAGGGCACGCTGCGGGGCACCAGATAGTTTTCGTGCGACCCGTAGGACACGCTCTTGTTGTCGGTGTTGTTTTTATACAGGTTGACTGGAGCGAAGCCCGGGGTGGCGGCGATCCGGCGCATGGCTGCCAGCGCCACGGAGTCGCCGGCCCGGTCCCACAGGACGGCGTCCAGCGGGTTGGTCACCTCGGGCGAGGAATATTCGGGATGGGCGTGATCGACGTACAGCCGTGCCCCGTTGTTGAGGACCAGGTTCATCAGGACTGCCGAGTCCAGCGGGCCGACGTCGTCGAGCGCCGCATCGACCAGGGCAACCTGCTCGGCGGTGAGGATCGGCGGACTGTCGGTCAGCTGGGATGGATCGGCTGCGTGCCGGGCCTGTTGCCACCCGCGGGCGTCAGCCAGGGGTGCCTCATCCGTGTAGTCCCAGCGGGTGCCCGCGAGGTTGCCGAGACCCTCCCGCAGGGTCGCCGCGTAGGCGTTCACCACCTGGGACGACAGGACTGTGGCGTTGGCGTCCGGAATCGACGGCGCGATGATTCCGTACTCGGTTTCGGTGCCCATCACGCGGTGGGCGGAAAACCGTTCGGGGTCGAGGACTGACGGATCGGCGTGGTGTCCGGCTGGTGTCACAGATACTGTCCGGTATTGGGCGTGGTTTCAATGGTCTTCCCCGGCTCCTGCCCGGCCTTGCCCTGCACGATGGTGCGGATATAGGTGATCCGCTCCCCCTTCTTGCCGGAAATCCGGGCCCAGTCATCGGGGTTCGTGGTGTTGGGGAGATCCTCATGTTCACGGAACTCGTCGACGACGGCCCGGAGGAAATGCTCAATGCGCAGGCCCTTCTGGCCGTCCAGGAGCAGATCCTTGATGGCGTACTTCTTGGCCCGGTCCACCACGTTCTGGATGACAGCGCCGGAGTTGAAGTCCTTGAAGTAGAGCATTTCGGTGTCACCGTTTGCGTAGGTGACCTCGAGATATTCGTTGGACTTTTCGGTGGAGTACATTTTTTCGACCGTGCGCCGGATGATTGCCTGCACGGTTGCTGCGCGGCTGCCGCTGTACTCGTTGAGGTCGTCGTCGTGCAGTGGCAGGTTCTCGGTGATGTACTTGCCGAAAATCTCGGCTGCACCCTCGGCGTCGGGGCGGTGGATCTTGATCTTCACGTCCAGACGGCCGGGCCTGAGGATGGCCGGGTCGATCATGTCTTCCCGGTTGGAGGCACCAATCACGATGACGTTCTCAAGCTTTTCGACGCCGTCGATCTCACTGAGGAGCTGAGGAACGATAGTCGTTTCAACGTCCGAGGAGACGCCGGTACCCCGCGTCCGGAACAGGGAATCCATCTCATCGAAGAACACCACCACCGGGCTGCCGTCCGAAGCCTTCTCGCGGGCCCGGGCGAAGATCAGCCGGATGTGGCGCTCGGTCTCCCCCACATACTTATCCAGCAGCTCGGGTCCCTTAATGTTGAGGAAGTAGCTGCGCGTCTCGGTGGACCCGGTGCGTTCAATGGCACGCGCCGCGAGCGAGTTCGCGACGGCCTTGGCGATCAGGGTCTTACCGCAACCGGGCGGACCGTAGAGCAGGATGCCTTTGGGCGCCTTCAAACCGTGTTCCCGGTAGAGGTCAGGGTGCAGGAACGGAAGCTCGACGGCGTCGCGAATCTGCTCGATCTGCGGCCCGAGCCCCCCGATGTCCTCGTACGCGATGTCCGGGACCTCTTCGAGCACCAGGTTCTCAACCTCACTGCGCGGGACCTTTTCGAGTGCGTAGCCGGACCGGTTGTCGACCGAGAGCGCATCACCAACACGGATCCGCTCGGATTGGAGCGGACCGTTGAGCCTGACCACCCGCTCCTCATCCGCCCGCCCGATGACCAGTGCGCGGTCGGAGCCCAGGAGTTCCTTGACGGTCACCAGCTCGCCGGAGCGTTCGAACCCCAGCCCCGCGATGATGGTCAGGGATTCGTTGAGCAGTACTTCCTGGCCGGGCATCAGTTGCGCCAGATTGACCAGCGGGCTGATCGCGACCCGCAGCTTCCTGCCGGACTGCAGAATGTCAGCACTGTCCTGGGACGCGGCGGACG
>NZ_ASZW01000152.1:7848-16706 GCF_000468215.1 Arthrobacter sp. CAL618
GTCGCCGGGCCGCAGCGCATTGAGTTCGATGATGGTGCCGAAACTGAACGGGGTGGCGCCTTCGTTCTCGAGGGCCCCCTTGAGCCTGACAATTTCGGCACGCGCCGCCTCCAGGGCGGCAACCAGCTTGGTGTTGTTCTGGGCCGCAGACGATAACTGCCGGTCAATGTTGCGCAGCCGGTCCCGCAGGACGTTCAGTTGCCGTTGAGTCGCAGCGAGCTGGCTCGCCCCCACCCCGGCCTCGGGCGGGGCGGCAGCGGACAGTTCCGGAGGGTCTACGTTCTCGAAGTCAGCCATGCGTATCGCCCACCTTCAGTGCTCGATTAATGCTCTCATTCGACCATAGCGCAGTGAGCCGGGTTATTCCTGATAGTCGCCGCCCCGGGTAGCATTCGGCCCTAGCTTTCTGTCGGCCCGTCCGCCTCACGGGCAGCGTCCGCGATCTGGTCACGACGGGCCTGCGCCTCGTCAGCGGGTAGCGCGCCGCGCTGGATCGTGGAGCTCGCATCGCGGGCCACCCGGCGCAGACGCTTGTCCGAAACCTCACGCTCACCCACAGCCTGGGGTGTCCAGGCGTTCAGATCCTCTGCGCTGAAATCCGTTTTCGAGGGGCGCCGCTTGGTCGTCAGACCGGTGACCCCGTGCGCCAACCGGCGGGTGATCAGGAGGAAGCCGGTGTGCGCGACCATGCGGTGGTCGGGTCGGACGGCGAGCCCTTCCAGGTGCCAGCCACGGACCATCGATTCCCAGGCGTCCGGTTCGGTGAAACGCCCATCAGCCCGGATGGCTTCGGCGGTGCGGGACAGCTGCGTCACCGTTGCAACATAGTTGATCCACACCCCGCCCGGCGCCAGGACGGTGGCTACCGCGTCGAGGCATTCCCAGGGTGCGAGCATGTCAAGAACCACCCGGTCAACGCTGCCGGGTTCCTCCTGCTCGACCACCTGCTCCTGAAAATCGCCCAGGGTGATTTTCCAGGCCGGATGGGGCCCACCAAAAATGGTCTCGACGTTTCCCTGCGCAATGTCAGCGAATTCGGCCCGCCGTTCAAAAGAATGCAGGTAACCGGCGTCGCCGACGGCGCGGAGCAGCGAGATGGAGAGGGCACCGGAGCCAACCCCGGCTTCCACCACTCGCGCACCCGGATAGATATCGGCCATGGTGATGATCTGGCCGGCATCCTTGGGATAGACCACTGCCGCGCCGCGGGGCATGGAGAGCACGAAGTCCGACAGGAGCGGGCGTAGCGCCTGATACAGCTGGCCGCTGGTGTTGGTGAGAACAGTCCCCTCCAGGGAACCGATCAGCCCATCGTGAAGCAGGAATCCCTTGTGGGTGTGAAACGCGCCGCCGGGGGTCAGCGTGATGGTGTTCATGCGGCCCTTCTCGTCGGTCAGCTGCACACGCTCCCCTGCACGGAAAGGGCCTCGGCGGACGGCTGCACCATGGGGAGGGTGTTCCGCGGGGGTGCTTCCGGGGGTGTTCATCAACGATCGTCCTTAGCTATTGGGGGTAGAGCACGCACACGTCGGTGGCGGCAGGTCAGGAATTTTGGCCGGGGAAGGGTTTGCCGGTGATCGCCGACACCACCGTCGACTGGTGGAGCAGGCCGGTGACCCGTCCCATCCGGTCGATGACCGCGTATTCGCTGCCGGGCAGCTTGGCCAGGAACTGCACCAGTTCCTGGCCAACGGCTGCTTCCGGCACGTAGGCGCCGGGAGAGAGTGCCCGGGCCACCGCATTGATCGGTGTGGTCTCGGCCGCATCGTCCGGGACGCTGAGCAGGGCGCCAGTATCGACTACTGCTTCGGGTTGTCCGCCCGCACCGGTCAGGACAATCGCCGCCCCCGGGTTGTCCCGGACGAGTTTCCTGACCGTTTGCACGGTGGTTCCGGCCGGGATACTGAAGGCTGGCTGCTTCAACCGGCCAGCACTGATCGCCGGGAGGCGGAGCCGCATCTGGGCGCTGTTGATGGCCGCCGTCGCACCCATCCAAAGGAACGCGCCCATCACCGCTGCGATGATGACCACCATCAGGTCGGGCGTCCCTCCGGCCAGCAGGGGAAGTCCGAGGACGGCAACCACGAGCAGGATCACGATGACGCGGCCAGCCCAGCCCGCCGCCACGGTGCCCTTGTCCTGGTTGCCGGTAGCCTTCCAGACAGCAGATTCAACAATTCGTCCGCCGTCGAGGGGCAGGCCCGGCAGCACGTTGAACACGGCCACCAACAGGTTTGCCCACACGAAAATGTCAGCGAGCAGGCGGCCTACCGACTGGGGTTCAAAGAGTGGGACCGCCAACCAGCCAGCGAGGGCGAGGAGAAAGTTCGCCGCCGGGCCGGCCAGCGCCACGATCAGCGAGCGGCCCGGGCTGGCGTTGAAGTTTTCGAACTGGGTGTGCCCGCCCCAGAGGTTGAGCACAATGCGCGTGGTCGGCCAGCCGAAGACCCGCGCGGACAGCGCGTGGGCGAGCTCGTGGACCAGCACTGACGCGGCGAGCAGCAGCGCGTACCCGAGGGCCACGCCGTAGGCTCCGGCCCCGATCCCGGGAAAGGCGCGGGCCACCTGCGGGCCGAAGACCACCACCACAAACAGGGCGATGACGAACCAGGACCAGGCCAGAACGATGGGAATCCCCCAAAGCCGCCCCAGGGAAATTCCCTCCCGCCGCTGCAGCCCAGGAGCCTCGGGTGAGGTCACCGCGAGGCCGACTCTGCCGGGACGGCTGGCTCGGTGAGCGACGNCGCCGCGTGGTCGAGGACCAGCCGGTTGAGGTCAGCCACGGATTTCTGCCTCAGGGTGGGCCATTGATACCAGCCCCGATCGGTCGGGAGCGGCATCATGTGGGGTACGGTCAGCGTCACCAGTCCGGCGGATCCAGCCGACGTCGCGCCCGGAAGGGAGTCCTCGATCGCGACCACCCGGTGCTTGGATAGCGTGCCCCTCGATCCGTCGAGGGAGTCGAACCCCAGCTGGTAGGCCTCCGGGTCGGGTTTTCCCCGCCGCACCATGTCCCCGGTGACCAGGAACTCGAACGTCCCAGCCGGCAGCTGACTTGCCACCTCAGCGGCGAGGGGCCCCTCGGACATGGTGACCATGGCGCACGGAATGTGTTGCGCCTTCAGCTCGGCCAGCAGCTCGACGGCTCCTGGTCGCCAGGGCGCAGCTTCGGCGACCCGGATCTGGACCTCGGTGGTCAGGTGGTCGATGATCTCGCGGATTTCCAGCTCAACGCCGGCCTGTTGCAGGACCCCCGCCGAGAAGGACAGCGCCTGCCCCACCAGGGCTTCGGCGTCGGCGGTGGACCAGGTGCCGCCATGCTTCGCGACCAGATCCTTTTCGGCCTGGATCCAGTACGGCTCGGTATCGACGATGGTCCCGTCCATGTCCCAGAGGACTGCCTGGAGGCCGTCGTCGTCGTGGGTGGCGTGCCCGGAAATGGACGCAACTGTACTGGGATCGGAATTAGCCATACCCCCAGTCTACGGGGAGGCTAATGCCCGGCGGCCGCTTTGGCTCTGCGCGAAGGTGCAGTCAATAGCTGCCAACACCGCGCGGGGAGGTTTAGGGTGAAGTGGTGAGTACCTTTGATGACAGCGTCCAGCCCGGAATTCGTGGCCTTTTCCAGGACAGTGGTTCCCCCGACCGGCGGGTGACGATCATGCTTGCCGCCTTCGAGGGGTGGAATGACGCCGGCGAAGCGGCCAGCGACGCGCTGAAATTCATGGGCAGGTACTGGGGCAGCGAGAAGGTTGCCAGCATCGACGCTGACGAGTTCTACGATTTCCAGTTCACCCGCCCGGTGGTTAGCCGGAACGCCCAGGGCCGGCGCAAAATCAAGTGGCCCACCACGCGGATCAGCAAGGCCCCGGTCCCCGAGACGAACGTGGACCTCATCCTGGTGCACGGTGTGGAGCCGTCCTATAAGTGGCGTGCGTACACAGCCGAACTGATTGCCTCGGCCAAAGAACTCAATGTTGACTGCATCATCCTGGTGGGGGCTCTGCTCGCGGATGTGCCGCACACCCGGCCCATCCCGGTCACGGTCACCTCGGATGATGATCTGGTGCGGGAGAACCTCGACATTGAACCGTCCACCTATGAGGGTCCAATCGGGATAGTCGGAGTGCTCAGTGAGGTGGGCTTGCTGGCCGACATACCGACGCTGTCACTGTGGGCGGCCGTACCGCACTATGTGGGGCAGTCCCCGTCCCCCAAGGCGCAGCTTGCCCTGCTCAACCGGCTCGAAGAGATGCTGCACCTGTCCCTGGACATGCACGTGCTGGTCGAAGAGTCTGAGGCGTGGGAGCGCGGTGTTGACGAGCTGGCTATCGAAGACCCCGAAGTGGCCGCCTATGTGCGGCAACTGGAAGAAGCCAAGGACACCGCCGACCTGCCCGAGGCGAGCGGGGAATCGATTGCCCGGGAGTTCGAGCGGTACCTGAAAAAGCGTCGCAAGGACTGAGCTAGGGTCCGGGCGGTGGACCCCTCTAGCGGGTCAGCCTGATGCCGAGCAGCGCATCCAGTGCGTCGACCACGCCGGAGGCACCGTCAGCTGTCCCGCCGGAGATGGGTGCTTCGGCGGCCCAACGGTCCACAGCTGCCACCCCCGCGGGGGCGTCGAGGTCGTTGGCCAGCGCTGCACGGAGTTCAGCGGTCAGTGCGGCAGCCGATTCCTCAGTCGCCGACCCCAGTGCAAGCCGCCAGCTGGACAGCTGGTCCTGGGCACGGGGAATCACCTTGTCGGTCCATGACCAGTCCGACCTGTAATGGTGGTTGAGAATGGCCAGCCTGATCGCGGCCGGATCCACGCCGTCCCTGCGCAGGGACGACACCAGCACCAGGTTGCCGCGGGACTTGCTCATTTTTTCGCCGTCCAGGCCAACCATCCCGGCGTGCGAGTAATGCCTGGCCAGAGGCGTGCCGGTTGCTGCCTCCGCGTGGGCTGCGCTCATCTCATGGTGGGGGAATACCAGGTCAGAGCCGCCTGCCTGCACGGTGAACGGCAGTTCGAGGAACCGCTGCGCAATCACTGCACATTCGATGTGCCAGCCGGGACGGCCCCTGCCGAGGGTGTTGCCGTCCCAGTCAGGCTCACCGGCCCGAGCCACCCGCCACAGCAGGGGGTCCATCGGATGCTTCTTCCCGGGGCGGGCAGGGTCCCCGCCGCGTTCGGCGAAGAGCCCGGTCATCTCCTCCTGGCCGAGGTGGGAAACGGCGCCCAGGAACCAGGCCTCCGGCCCTGTCAGCGATGCGGACGCTGCATCCACCGAGAAGTAAATGTCGCCGTCGGGCTCCGCCCCGTCGCCGGCGACGGGGTACGCGATGCCGCGTTCCAGCAGTGATTCGATCACCGGGACAATCCACTCGATCGATTCGACCGCCCCAATGTAGTGGTCCGGGGGGATCACGTTGAGCTCGTACATGTCCTCGCGGAACAGATCCGTCTGCTGCGTGGCGAGATCAGTCCAGTCCACCCCCGTGGCGGCCGCCCGCTCCAGCAGCGGGTCGTCGATGTCGGTGACGTTCTGGACATAGTTCACGACGGCGCCTGAGTCACGCCAGAGGCGGTTCAGAAGGTCGAATGCCACATAGGTCGCGGCGTGGCCCATATGGGTGGCGTCGTAGGGTGTAATCCCGCAGACGTAAAGGCCATGCCGGGAGTCCGTCGGCAGCGTAACGTACTGCTGCTGCTTGGTGTCATACAGGCCGATGTCGGCGCTTTCGCCGGGCAGGACAGGAATAGGTCGAGAGTTCCACGCAATCACACTTCTACAATACGTTCCTTGCAGCGGTGACCCGACCAGCGATCCGCCCCAGACGTTCTGCTGACAGGGGAATCAGGGGTTGATGATGCCGAATCCGAGGAGCAGGAACAGGGCCAGGCCCAGCAGGATGCGGTACCAGACGAAGAGGCCGTAGCTGCGGGTGGAGACGAACTTCAGGAACCAGCCAATGATGATGAACCCGACCACGAAGGCGATACCGGTGGCCAGTGCCGTCTCCCCCAGCCCGTAGGGGCCCGGCTCGCCGATGCTCTTGAACAACTGGAAAAAGCCACTGGCAAACACGGCAGGAATGGCCAGCAGGAACGAATAGCGTGCTGCGGCTTCGCGGTTGTACCCCATGAAAAGGCCGGCGGTGATGGTGCCGCCCGACCGAGAGACGCCCGGGATGAGGGCCAGCGCCTGGGCGAAGCCGTAGAAGATGCCGTGCCGGTACGTCAACTGGTCCAGGGACCGGTTCTGCTTTCCGACGGCGTCCGCCACCGCCAGGATGAGCCCAAACACGATCAACATGGTGGCGGTCAGCCACATGCTGCGCAGGGTGCTCTCGATCTGGTCCTGGAAGAGCAGCCCCAGCACACCGATCGGGAGGCTGCCGAGGATCACGAGCCAACCCATCCTCACATCCGGGTCGCTGGTGGGTACTTTCCCGACGAGCGACCCACTCCAGGCCCGAATGATCCTGACAATGTCGCGCCAGAAAAACACCACCACGGCGGTTTCAGTGCCAAGTTGGGTGATCGCCGTGAACGCGGCGCCTGGGTCCTGGGCGTTCGGTAGAAACTCGCCGACAATCCGGAGGTGGGCGCTTGAGGAGATGGGCAGGAATTCCGTCAGGCCCTGCACCAGGCCCAGGATGGCAGCTTCGATCCAATTCACAAGTAAGACCTTAGAGTACTCAGCCGTCAACCTCCGGTAGGCGACAGCCCTCCCCGAGGCTTTAGGCTTACCGTATGCAGTGGCAAAACGTGGGTAGCAGCGGTCTGACGGTATCCCGTGTGGGATTGGGCACAATGACCTGGGGGCAGGACGCGGATGAGGAGACGGCACGGGAACAGCTTCGTCTGTTCACCGAGGCCGGCGGCACCCTGGTGGGGACCGCCGCCCGNCCCGCTACTCGGATGGCCGGGCGGAGGCGATCCTCGGGGACCTGATCGGCGATACCGTCGCCCGGTCCGAGCTGGTTCTTGCCGTCCAGGGTGGGTCGGCACGCCAGCACGGCGGGGTGCGGCACGCTGACGGGTCCCGGAAGGGACTCCTCGATTCCCTTGATGCTTCCCTGGCCCGGCTGGGAACCGACCACGTCGACCTGTGGCTGGCCCCGGCCCGCCTTGATGCCGTTCCGTTGGATGAGACCCTCGGGGCACTGGAACTGGCCTACCGGACGGGGCGGGCCCGCTACGTGGGCGTCTCCAACCAAGCGGGTTGGGAACTTGCCCTCGCCTCGGCCACAGCTGGTTTCCCGTTGACGGCGCACGAGGCTGAATACTCGCTGCTGAACCGCACCGTGGAACGGGAGGCGACACCTGCCGCGGAGGCCCTCGGGGTGGGCCTGGTGGCGTGGGCGCCACTGGGTCGTGGGGTCCTGACCGGAAAGTACCGGGGTCAGACCCCGGCGGATTCGCGGGCGGCATCGGACCTCTGGGCGCCCTACGTGGAGCCGTATCTCACGGGACGGCCGCAGCGGATCACCGAGGCACTGGTCACCGCCGCCAAAGGCCTGGACCTGGCGCCACTGGAAGTGGCGCTGCGGTGGGTACTGCACCGGCCGACGGTGGCTGCCGCGATGACCGGTGCGCGGACCAGCCACCAGCTCAAGGATGTCCTGTCAGCGGGGCAGGACCCGCTCCCCGCGCAAATCTCCGCAGTGCTCGACGAAGTGTCGGCCCAGTCCTAGGACTCGTCGGATTCGTCGTCGTCGCCGTCTTCATAGATGACCAGCGGCGTCACTTCCCCGTGGGCGTCGTAGAGGACTTCCTCATAGGTGTCGAAGGCGTCGGCGATGGCCAGGTAGGCGGCCTCAACGGCCGGATCCTCGTCCCCGCGCCGGGATGCGGCAGCGTTAAGATGCTCCTCAAGCGCCGAAACCAAGGTTTGGAGCGCGACACGCGGATCAATACTCATGGGTAGACGTTATCGGTAAAGTGATCAAAATTGGAGGGAAATGCGAGAACAATTTCTGAACGCAACGACGGCGCCCCGGCGCGACGTCGAACGCCGGTACGAGTATCTGGTGTTGACCGTCAACGCGGGCGAACCGGTGAACGCCGCCCGTCAGGCGCTGACCGAACACGCCGAGTACGGCAAATGGGAACTGGAACGCAGTTGCATCTACATCGGTGGCGGACGCCGGTACTGGATGCGGCGCAAGGTCCTCCGGGTGGAACGCACGGCCTAGGAGCCGGAGGCCCTAACTGTCCTCCTGCGGACCCAACCAGGCGGTCGCTACCGTGCGGTGAGCCGACTCGGTGGACGACGGATGGTACTGGCCCGCCAGCACGTCACGGTGGAGCCTGCCGATTTCGCTACCAGCCTGGTAGCCGCGCCCGCCGGCAAGGTGCATTGCCGCGTCGTTGACCTGCCGGGCCACGGCGGTGGCCCGCAGCTTGAGGCCCACCAGCTTGGCGAACCACTGGCTCCCATGATCTGCACCCTCGTCCAGGTCCCGCGCCACAGACCGTAGCTGGGCATCGAGTGAGTCGATGGCCATTGCGGCATCGGCGATCTGCCAGCGCACCTCGGGCGCCTGAGACAGGGCCACGCCGTCCCGACCGGTGGTGCGCTGCCGGGCCGAGTCGATGGCAAGGGTCAGCGACCGGTCGCCAATCCCCGTGTACACCGCTGACAGCAGCGTCTCGAAGACCCCGAAGATGGCGAAGATGAGGGGGTCTGCGTTGGGGCCGACCGGGAGGTGCCTGAAGATCCGTTCGGCGGGTACGACGACGTCGTCCAGCCGGGTGGTGTGTGACTGGCTGGCCCGCATGCCCATGGTGTCCCAGTCCTCGACCGTGTGGACCCCTGCGGTCCCCCGGGTCACGATTCCGTGCACCAGCTCCCCGGCGCCGTCGGGTG
>NZ_ASZW01000153.1:0-14074 GCF_000468215.1 Arthrobacter sp. CAL618
CTGTGGTGTGGCGGTGGTGAGAGAGTCGAACAGGACGGCGTCGTTGCCCGGCTCGGAGAGTCCGAAGGCGTACAGCTCCCCTTGGGCGGCCTCCTGCAGGACGAAACCCAGGGAGTGGTCCCCCAGGCGTTGCAGCATCAGGGCCACCCCGGTCCAGACCAGGTGCATGTTGATGGCCAGGGCGGTGGCGGGTGCCGCGGACGCCAGCCGCCGTTGGCACGCGGCAACCGCTGCGACGCCCAACCCCCGGCCGCCGTCGTTCACGGGTGCCATCAACGCGAGATAGCCGATGGCTTGGAGATCGGCCAGATCCGCGTGGAAGAACTCGTTCCGTGCGTCGTAGCCGGCGGCCCGCTCCCGGAACGTGTCCAGGAGTCGGTCCGGGAGGATTTCCTCGGGGGTGTCCATGGACGCTGCCTAGTAGGTGGTGAGCAGGCGGTGGAGCACCTTGGAACCAAACTTGAGCGACTCGGTGGGTACCCGCTCGTCGACGCCGTGGAACATGCCGGTGAAGTCGAGTTCGTCGGGCAGCTGCAGCGGGGCGAACCCGTAGCCGGTGATGCCGAGGCGGCTCAGCGACTTGTTGTCGGTGCCGCCGGACAGCGTGTACGGCAGGACCTTCGCGCCGGGGTCCTGGCTATGCAGGGCGTCGATCATGGAGTCCACCAGGTTGCCGGCGAATGGCACCTCAAGCGAAACGTCCTTGTGGTCGTAGGTGACGTCGACGCCGTCGCCCGCGAGCTCCTTGATGGTGGCGAGGACCTGTTCCTCCTGGCCGGGCAGGGTGCGGACGTCGATCAGGGCTTCGGCTGTGCCCGGGATGACGTTGTGCTTGTAGCCGCTCTTGAGCACCGTGGGGTTGGAGGTGTTTTGCAGGGTGGCGCCGACGAAGCGGGCCACGGTGCCGAGTTCGGCGAGGAGCGTCTCGGGGTTGTCAGGATCGAATTCGACGCCGGTGAGTTCGGTCACACCGTCGAGGAACTGGCGGGTGGTGGGGGTGAGCTCAATTGGCCACCGGTACTCCCCCACCCTTGTGACGGCGCGTGCCAGCCGGGTGACGGCGTTGTCGGTGTTGATCTGTGAGCCGTGACCGGCACGGCCGTGGGCTACCAGACGGAGCCAGGAAATGCCCTTTTCCGCAGTCTGCAGCAGGTAGGTGCGCTGACCGCCGATGTTCGCTGAGAAGCCGCCAACCTCGGAGATGGCTTCGGTGGCTCCCTCGAAGAGGCCTGGCTGGGTGTCGACCAGCCAGGATGCCCCGTATTTGCCGCCGGCTTCCTCATCGGCGAAGAAACCGAAGATGAGGTCGCGCTTGGGCTGGATTTTTTCGCGCTGCATGTTGCGGAGGACCGAGAGAATCATGGCGTCCATGTCTTTCATGTCCACTGCACCGCGGCCCCAGATCAGGCCATCCTTTTCCTCGCCGCTGAACGGATCGACTGTCCAGTCCTCTTTCTGGGCGGGGACGACGTCGAGGTGGCCATGCACCACCAGCGCGGGCAGGGAGGGATCAGAACCGGGCATCCGGGCAATTACAGAGGCCCGGCCCGGTTCGGACTCGAAAATCTGGGTGCCAAGGCCCACTTCCTCGATCAGGCCCGCCGTGTACTCAGCAGCCGCTCGTTCGCCGGGGCCCACGTTGTCACCATAGTTGGAGGTGTCGATGCGGATGAGTTCCTGGCAGATGCGGACAACTTCGTCTTCGGGCTTGATATTCATCGTGCGGGCCTCCTAATGGCGAATGAGCTGTGTCACCAGCCTAACCACTTTGTCTGGAGGGTCCCGCGAGCAGCGGATTAAACTCTTGGGCCTTGATCGTGTTAGAGTTTTTTTCGCTGCTTCCGAGGTTTAGAGCTACGGAAAACATCACCTGCGCGGGTGGCGGAATGGCAGACGCGCTAGCTTGAGGTGCTAGTCCTCTAACGAGGGTGGGGGTTCAAGTCCCCCTCCGCGCACAGTGAAAAAACCCCGGTCCGCCGGGGTTTTTTTATGCCCTCGACCACGTGGAGCCTTTCTTCGACCACGCCACCTTCGATCCGGCTGCGCGACCTCTTATGGGTCGCCTGGCAAAGAGCATGCCCTTGTGCCAGGAGTCCCCCTCTGGGATAGTTTCGGCATCATTCGCTAGCGAGGGGGCCGACATGACCGATGTGCGGATCCAGACAGCTCAGGGAATCATGCCAGCCTCCGTTTCAGTGCCCGCAGTGGACCCGCCGTGGCCAGGGGTTGTCATTACCCATGATTTTTCGGGGATGAGCCAGGACCTGCGTGATCAGGCCGATTGGCTTGCCGCCGAAGGATTTCTGACCGTCGCACCGGACCTGTACTACTGGGGAAATCGGCTGGCATGCCTTCGGATCATCATGCGTGACATCGGCGCCCGCCGTGGCAGGACCTTCGATGATATTGAGGCTGCACGCGCCTGGCTGGTCGGGCAGGAGGGTTGCACCGGAGTGACGGGAGTTATTGGCTTTTGCATGGGGGGCGGATATGCCCTCGCGCTTGCCCCGGAGAGCCATTACTCCGCGGTCAGCACCAATTACGGCGGTTGCCCCNCCCCGCCGATGCCGCGCAATGGCTGGTTGGTGCCTGTCCGATCGTCGGCAGCTACGGTGGCCGGGACAGGTCCCCCATGGGACGCAAGGCCGGTCTGCGGCTGGAAGGTATCCTCGAGTCCGTTGGGGTGGAGCACGACATCAAGATCTACCCCGACGCGGGCCACGGGTTCATGAACCAGATGAATCCAGCCGATAGCACGCTGCTCCTGTCGTTCCTCGGAGCGGTCTCCGGTACGAAGTACCATGCAGCCGCCGCACAGGACGCACGGCGGCGTGTGGTCGCCTTCTTCAACGAGCACCTGCGCAGCGACGGCTGACCGGGACCTCGGACGGACGATTCTGCCGGGGCAACGGCTATCCAGTGGCAACAGCCATCCAGGGTGCCACATCACGCTATTCGGCGGTAGGGCGCTGCCGGTTGCGTTTCGTGGCCGACCGCTGTTGCTTCGCGACGAGATGCCGCCGGGCGGAGCCGCGCGTGGGCCTGGTCGGACGCCGAGGTTTCGCGTCGGGAGCCAGTCCCACGGTGACCAGCTCGGCGAGTTTGCGCATTGCCGTGTCGCGGTTGCGCAGCTGGGAACGCTGCTCGGAGGCGACGACGGTGACCGTTCCGGCAACGACGTGGCGGCTGAGCCGGTTGAGGAGCATCGCGCGCTGCTCGTCGGAGAGGACCGTCGAGTCCGCAATATTCCAGAACAATTCGACCCGGCTGTCGGAGGTATTCACGTGCTGCCCGCCCGGCCCGGATGACCTGGAAAAGCGCCAGCCGAGTTCACGCTCGGGAATGACGAGCTTCGCTGACACCTCAAGATCCATCGCGGCACATCCCTAAAACAGCGGCCAGGGTACCGCCGACATCTCACCGCTCGGCGCCGGAAAACGCCCGTCCGCGCGCAGCTTGTCGCAGCGTGCGGCCAGCGAAGCGATTTCCTCCGCGCTGAGCAGGTCCGCCAGAGCGCCCCCAAGGTCACCGGTCAGCCCCACACTGACACGGTCAATACCGTCGAGCTCATCCGCGGTCAGGGGGTCGCCCAGCCATCCCCACAGCACCGTGCGCAGCTTGTGGTCGCTGTGGAAGGTGAGCCCATGGTCGACCCCGTGCCGGTGTCCGTCGCCCATCGCGAGGATGTGGTCACCTTTGCGGTCGGCGTTGTTGACGACGACGTCGAACACTGCCATCCGCCGCAATGCCGGCGTGTCCTCGTGAAGGAGGGCGACCATCCGACCGTTTTCGTCCTGACCCTTCAACACCTGCTTCCAGCCAGTCTCGGGCACCCGGTGGGAGGGGACGAGGTCCACGGGGTTCTGCTCCGGGTCCTGCTCCTGCCAGAGTTGCACCATTCCTTTGCCCAGCGGACCCTCACGCAGCCAGGTGAAGGGCACGACGTTCCAGCCGAACGACTGCGAGACCAGGTACGCGGCGACCTCCCGGTGTGCGAGGGTTCCGCCGGGAAAATCCCAGAGCGGATGCTCCCCCGCGATGGGTTTATAGACGACCGCCTCGGTGCCGATACTGCCCAGGAACGTGGCGTTCGACGCTGTCGTGATGCGACCGGTAAGCGTCAGCTCGGCCGTCGCAAGGTCAGGCGTCGGCATCAGGCCTCAGGAAGGGTGCAGGTGTGCCCATCGATGTCGACCGGTTCCCCGCACAGCGGGCAGGTGGGGCGGCCAGCGTCGACAATCTCGCGGGTGCGTTTCGCGAATGCGCGGGCGGTACCGACCGGCATCCGGACCAGTAGCATTTCGGACACCTCGACCCCTTCTGCGCCGATCGACTCATCAACGGCGTCGCCGTCGTCCTCAGTATCAATCTCGGTGATCGGGTAGGCCTCTATGACCAGCTGAACTGTCGATGGGTCCCAACCGAGACTCAGGGCCCCGGTGCGGAACTGCTCTTCCACGGGTTCGAGCTGGTCATTGTCGACCAGTTCAATGGGAGTGCTCGCAGGAATGCTGAACGGGTTGCCGTCCAGGGTGATGAGCTGGTCGAGAATCTCGTCGATCTTCTCGGCAAGCTGGGCCGACTGCTGCTTTTCCAGGGCGATGCTGACGATCTGCGCCCCGGCACGTACCTGGAGATAGAACGTGCGCGACCCCGGAGCGCCGATCGTTCCGACAACAACTCGATCAGGCCAGGTGAACTCATGAACTTTAGTAGGCATACAGCTATTTTAGGTGATTGAGGTTCGTGGGGGCTGCGGTCCCGCGCCGCCGCCGACCGGTGCATCAGCCGCGTGGACCGTTGTCGATAACCAGGACAGATCCCCGGCATCGGTGTTGGTGGCATAGACGCTCGGCCGGCTTGTGCCGTACCGCACAATCGATACGGAGGCCGGCCCCACATTGATGCGCTGGAACAGGTCCAGGTGCATCCCGAGTGCGTCAGCGAGGATCGACTTGATGATGTCACCGTGGCTCACCGCCACCCACACCGCACCTGCCCCGTGCTCGGCCTCGAAGGCCGCATCGTGGCGGCGAATCGCGGCTACGGACCGGGCCTGCATTGCTGCCATGGATTCGCCGCCGGGAAAGGTCACCGCGGAGGGCTGGGCTTGCACAACGGTCCACAGGTCTTCGGTCGCAAGGTCGCTGAGGGTGCGTCCCTGCCATTGGCCGTAATCGCATTCGGTCAGATCGGGGTCGATGGGAGTGAGCGGGTTGCCTAGTTGACGATCGAGGATGAACTGGGCGGTCTGCTGACACCGCTCGAGTGGGCTCGATACCACGCCGACGACCGGGACGGCAGCCAGACGGTCACCCGTCAGGGCTGCCTGGTCACGTCCGACCTGGTCCAGGTTCACGCCGACGGTCCGCCCGGCGAGGAGTCCGGCGGCATTCGCTGTGGTGCGGCCGTGCCGCACGAGGATAACTGTGGCCATCTCTTTAGAGTAACGAACCCGGTGGTGCATCCCGGCCCGGAAACTGCCGTCCGGCACAGCCTTGCCGGTACAACCTTGCCGGTTTCTTCCGGCGGTTCTGTGCCGGACGGCAGTTGCTGCGGGAAGGTAGGGGTGAGGCGGACCGACCGGGTAAGGTGGGCCCAACCGGGTGCGTCCGGCCCAATCAGCCGCGCGATTGCGCTACTGAGTGTCGTCCCTGCTACCTTGTCCCTTGACAATCGGGGAACTTAATCTGTATCCCACACGCTGTTAGCGTAAGCCGCCACTTTCCGCTGGCGCTCCCTGTACTCTGATTGATCACACAACTGAAGGAGAAGCACCGCCCGCATGGCAACTGACTACGACGAACCACGCGTCAGGCCCGAAGACCAGCCTGTCAATGAATCGCTTGAGGCGATTCAGGCTCAACGCAGCGCCACCACCCAGTCGTCCACGATCGACACCGATGAAAGCGACACCGCTGAGGGCTTCGATCTTCCAGGTGCCGTCCTTGAGGAAGAACTCCTTATTTCGGTGATCCCCGAACGGGAAGACGAATTCACCTGCATGTCCTGCTTCCTGGTGAAGCACCGCACACAGCTCGCACGCGAGAAGAACGGCGACAAGTACTGCGCCGAGTGTGAGGGTTAGCCGACAACGAAGCGGCCGATAGGCTCAGAACCGCCGCTTGCACCCGGCAAACCTTGCTGCGGCGGCCGCTTCTGGGTGAAGCCGGGACGGAATGCCGAGAAGTCCGCTTCTTCGCCGGGGTTTAGGCGGGAGGCAGGCTTTCGGCGATCCGCTGGATTCCGAGGAAGGTCTCCTCGAACGACGTCGACAGCGGCGAGAGTCCCAGCCGGATCCCCGCGGGGTTGCGGTAGTCCGGGATGACCCCCTTCGCCCACAGCTCGGGGATCAGGTCCTTGAAGCCGGGGTGGTCGATGGTGATGTGGCTCCCACGCTGTCCCGGGTCGCGCGGAGAGGTGACGACGACGCCGTGCTCCCCCATCAGCGCGTCCACCGCTTCCACCGCAAACGAGGTCAGCGACACGGATTTGGCGCGGACTGCGTCCATGCCCACCTCGGCAATCAGCCCGAGCATGTCCTGCATTGCCAGCATCCCGATGATGGGCGGGGTGCCCGAGATGATCCGCCTGATCCCCGGGGCCGGTTCGAAGTCCGAGCCCATGCCAAAGGGGTCGGCGCTGCCGAGCCACCCCTGGATCGGCTGCTGAAAATCCTCCAGATGCCGCTGCGCCACATAAGCCCAGGCTGGAGCGCCGGGACCGCCGTTGAGGTACTTGTAGCTGCACCCCGTTGCATAGTCCACGTTCCATCGGTCGAGCTCGGCGGGCACCGAGCCGACGGAGTGGCTCAAATCCCACAGGACCAGTGCGCCGGCGTCGTGCACCACCTCGGTGATCGCGGGGACGTCGGCCAGGTGCCCTGAGCGGTACGCGACGTGGCTGAGTACCACCAACGCTGTTTGTGGGCCGACGGCTGCGGCGACGTCGGCGGGGGTAGCACCGCCGTCGTACTGGAGTTCCACCCAGCGCAGCTGGAGTCCCCGCTCGGCGGCGATACCCTCCATGATGAAACGGTCAGTGGGAAAATTGTCCCGGTCAATGACGATCTCGGTGCGTCCGGGCCGGGCGGCGACCGCTGCACGGGCAAGTTTGTACAGCAACACACTGGTCGAATCGGCGACCGTGCACTGGCCTGCCGCGGCACCGATCGCCACCCGCCCAATCAGGTCACCGACCTGCTCCGGCAGGTCCAGCCAGCCTTCATCCCAGCCCCGGATGAGCCTGCCTGCCCACTGCTCGCGGACAAACGACTCAAGCCGTCCCAGCGTGTCAGTCAGTGGCCGGCCCAGCGAGTTGCCGTCCAGATAGGCAACGATGTCGGGATCGTCATGACCCTCGAACCTGGACCGGTAACTGGACAGGGGGTCCGCGGCGTCGAGGGCGCGGGCACGGGTAAGCAGGGCTACGTTCTCGCTCATGATCACAGTTTAGGCCCGAACAAGAGACGTCCAACGCCAGCTGCCCTCCCCACGGGTGAGTGGGAAGGGCAGCTGGTGCCGCATGGGCAGAACCTGCTCGGCTAGTCTGTTCCGGCCAGCCGGGTGAGGGTGCCCGTAAAGTGCTCGCGGGCGCGACGGGCATTCCAGGCGGTGATCTCGGCTCCGCGCCAGGTGCCAGCTTCCTGATGCGGCGTGATGGCCAGGGCCACCCGGGCGGGCAGCAGCACCGGTGACCGGAAGTCGATGCTCCAGGCGAATGATTCCACCCCGGACGGTTTGCTCTCCTGGACCATGCGCGACGCGAGATACATGCCGTGAGCGATGGTCTGCTTCATCCCGAGTGCCTTGGCCGCCAGGGCATTGAGGTGGATCGGGTTGTAATCCCCCGACACTGCCGCATAGCTGCGCCCAGTACTCACCGGGAGGTCCCACAGGGTGGTGAGCTGGGGTGGAACGAAGGTGGTCCGTTCCTCTTTCGGTGCGATAGCTGCGCCCGCCAGCCGCGACCCTTTCGCCAGATAGGTGGAGCGGCCGGTCCACACGGCTTCACCCGCCACGGTGACTTCGGTGACCAGGTCCACCTGGGCGCCGGAAGGGTGGGGGCGCAGGTCTCCAGCCCAGGCGGAAATGCTGAGTTTTTCGCTGAAGTGAATCGCTCGCCGGTGTTCAACCGAATTTCGGAGGTGGATCATTCCGAGCAGCGGCAGCGGGAAATCCGCTCGTGCCATGACGCTCATCGCCACCGGGAACGCAATGGTGTGGATGAAACCAGACGGCAGCAGGTCGTGGGCTGGCGCCCCGATCAACTGCTGGAACCTGGTCAGGTCGGCGACCGAAGCCTGGACTCCTGCGACGCTATGCCGGACGGTCGGCAGTTCCGGGATGCCTGAACCTTTGGCCGACCGCCCGCGGGCCCACGGCAGTGGAACACTGCTGATCAGGGCGCTGCGGTACAGCGACGGGAGTCCTGGAACCGAGTCCAGGACCAGCTCGCTCACGCGCCCACCAGAGACTGTCCGCACACGCGGAGCACCTCTCCATTGACGCCAGCAGCGGCCGGCGACGCGAGGAATGCAATGGTCTCAGCCACATCGATGGGCAGTCCGCCCTGCTGCAGGCTGCTCAGGCGGCGTGCCGCTTCACGGGTGGCGAAAGGCATTTTCGCTGTCATCTCGGTTTCGATGAATCCGGGCGCGACGGCGTTGATCGTGCGATCGGTGCCGTCAAGGGCCACGCCGGTGCTGCGCACCATGCCGATCACCCCGGCCTTGGAGGCTGCGTAGTTGGACTGGCCACGGTTGCCTGCGATGCCGCTGGTCGAGGCGAGACAGACAATCCGGCCAGTTGCAGCAAACACCTCGGAGCCGAGCAACGTCTCATTGATTCGCAGCTGCGACTCAAGATTCACTGCCAGTACCGAGTCCCATCGGGCGGTGTCCATGTTCGCGAGCAGCTTGTCGCGGGTGATTCCGGCGTTGTGCACCAGCAGATCCAGGGAGCCATACCGTTGCTGCACATGCTCGAGTATCCTCGCGGCAGCGTCAGCAGTGGTGATGTCCAACTGCAGGGCGGTCCCGCCAATCCGGTTGGCCACTGCGGCGAGCTGCTCTCCGGCAGCCGGCACGTCCACGAGGACCACCTGCGCTCCGTCGCGGCTCAGCACTGCCGCGATTTCAGCGCCGATACCGCGGGCAGCACCGGTGACGACGGCCGTCTGGCCGGCCAGCGGACGGTCCTCGTCCTGGCCGCTGGCCTGCCCGCTGTCGCGGACGGTGATGAACTGCCCGCTGACGAAGGCGCTTTTTCCGGACAGCAGGAACCTGAGGGCACCGGCGGCGGCCTGCACCGAGGCGCCGTCGCGGAGCAGAATGCCGTTTGCGGTGGCACCGGCACGCAGTTCCCGGCCGACCGACCTGACAATTCCGTCGATTCCTTGCCTGGCTGCAGCCTCGGCGGGGTCGGTGGTTTCCTTCGCCGGACGGGAGACCGTGACGATGCGGCCGCCACGCGCAAGCTGGTGCACTGCCTGACCGAGTTCCAGGATGGGGGCGCCGAGGTCACCGGGTGCCGTGACGTTTTCCAGCACGACGACGACGGCGCCGAGCTTCTCACCGGGCGCGGCGTGGCGGCGGACATCCTGGTTCCATCCGAGCAATTCGGAGGCGAGCGAGTCGGCCGCAGCCCCAGCTCCGAGCACCAACAACGGTCCGGGGACCAGAGGTGCGCCCTGTTTGTGCCTGCGGAGTACCGCCGGTCGAGGCAGCCCCAGCTTCTTGGCGAGCTTTCCGGCAGGACCGGAGTTGACCAGGTTCAGGTAGTTGTCAGTCACTGTTCGCGTGCCTCCAGAATGGCGACGACGCCCATGCCGCCCGCGGCGCACACGGAGATCAGTCCCCTACCCGAGCCCTTCTCTGCCAGTGTCTTGGCGAGCGACGCAACGATCCGGCCGCCGGTCGCGGCAAAGGGGTGGCCCGCGGCCAGCGATGAGCCATTGACGTTGAGTTTGCTCCGGTCGACGGTGCCGAGGGCGCCGTCGAGTCCCAGCGTATTCCGGCAGAAGTCTTCGTTCTCCCATGCTGCGAGGGAACTGAGCACGGTACCGGCGAAAGCTTCGTGGATTTCGAAGAAGTCGAAATCGTCGAAGGTCAGCCCGTTGCGCTGCAACATCCGGGGCATCGCGTAGACCGGTGCCATGAGGAGGCCTTCGGCGCCGTGCACGAAGTCCACTGCTGCAGCCTCTGCGTCCACCACGTTGGCGAGCATGGGCAGGTTGTGCCGGCGGGCGTAATCTTCTGAACCGAGCAGGACTGTGGCCGCGCCGTCGGTCAAGGGGGTGGAGTTGCCTGCCGTCATGGTGGCACCGGCTGCGCCCTTGCCGAAGACAGGCTTCAGCTTGGCCAGTTTCTCCAGCGAGGTATCGGCCCTGAGATTGGCGTCCCGGGTGACGCCGCGGTACGGGGTGACCAGATCGGAGAAGAATCCCCGGTCGTAGGCTGCGGCGAGGTTGTGGTGGCTGTTCAGCGCCAGCTGATCCTGTGCCTCGCGGGTGATTTCCCATTTGGCGGTGGTGATGGCCTGATGCTCGCCCATTGACAGGCCGGTGCGCGGCTCGCCGGTTGTTGGGGCGTTGGGCGTGAGGTCCCGGGGCCGGAGGCGGCTGAGGACGGAAAGCTTCTGGGGTGTGGTCTTTGCGCGGGACAGGTCAAGCAGGACGCGGCGTAGTCCTTCGCTGACGGCGATTGGCGCATCGGAGGCTGAGTCCACGCCGCCAGCAATACCTGATTCGATCTGCCCGAGCTTGATTTTGTTGGCCAGGCCGATGACGGTTTCAAGGCCGGTCGCGCAGGCCTGCTGCACATCGTAGGCGGGAGTGTCGGCCGCCAGGGCTGAACCCAGTACTGCTTCTCGGGTGAGGTTGAAGTCGCGTGAGTGCTTCAGTACGGCTCCGGCCGCGACTTCGCCGATCCGCTCCCCCTGCAAACCGAACCGTGCCACGAGGCCGTCAATCGCCGCGGTCAGCATGTCCTTGTTGGAGGAATACGCGTAAGGCCCGCCGGACCGTGCGAATGGGATCCGGTTTCCGCCAATGACCACCGCGTTGCGGACGGATGTGGAGGGCTGCGTGCTGCCCTGCTCTGCTGATTGGTCGACCATGCTGTGATTCTCCTTCGCCAAAACGGTGAGTTACCGATACTCAGCGTACCTGATACGCTGAGTATCGTGAACAAGCAGGCCCTTGCGCCAAGACCAGCAGCACGTCCCGCCGCGGCAGCCGGCGATGGTCGCTCAAGTCGGTGGCAAGCGCACCGGGACAAACGACGTCGTGCACTGGTGAAAACCGCCCGCCGCGCGGTGCATTCGCTCGGCTACAGCGCATCGATGGAAGACATCGCCACGGCCGCTGGCACGTCCAAATCCGTGTACTACCGCTATTTCGGTGACAAAGCCGGGCTGCAGCAGGCCATGGGCGAGGTGGTTATCGCCCAGATGCAGGACAAGGTGCTCGATGCGGCACGGCAGGCGGCCTCACCACGCGAGGGGCTCCACGCGATGGTGTCGGCATACCTGCAGATGGCCCAGACCTCACCCAATGTGTACGCCTTTGTCACCCGGTTGGGCGCCGCGGACGCTCTCACCAATCCTGCTGACCCCCAAACGTCCGAATTGTTGAGCCACTTCTTCGAGGCGGTCACCAGCATGCTCGCCAGTCCGATGAAATCGTTCCTCGCCTCCGATCCACGGGCCAGGCAGCTCGGTGGCCCGGCGCTCACCCTCTGGCCGCAGGCGGCGATCGGCATGGTCCGGGCGGCCGGCGAGCTATGGCTCGCCACCCCAGACGGCCCCACAAAACCCACCGAGGCCCAGCTCAGCGAGCAACTCACCACCTGGCTCTTCGAGGGCATCGCCAATCACGTTCCAACACCCGCTAGCACCATTTCAGTTCTGGAGGACACCCCATGACACAGACAGCCACGCGATCCGAGCTCAACGTTCCCGCAACGGCGGCCATCCACGACGACGACCGCGCCGTAGTCGACGTCGAAGCGCTGGGTGAGCTGCTGCTGGGCCGGTGGGCAGCCACCCGCCGGGTTGCCCGCGAGCTCGCGGGTCGCCCGGAAGTCCACCGAATCGAGGGGCAGTCCCACGCAGACCAGCGGAGCCGCTGCTTTGATCAACTGCACTACCTGGTGGAGAACAAGGCAGTGCACCGGGCGTTTCCCGCTGAACTCGGCGGTGAAGACAATCACGGAGCCAATATTGCGGGCTTCGAGGAGCTGGTTGTCGCTGACCCATCGTTGCAGATCAAGGCGGGAGTGCAGTGGGGCCTCTTCGGCAGCGCGGTGCTCCACCTGGGCACGGCCGAACATCACCGGGCGTGGATTCCGGGCATCATGAACATGGACATCCCGGGTTGTTTCGCGATGACCGAAACCGGACACGGGTCCGATGTCGCCAGCATCGCCACCACCGCGGTCTACCAGCCCGAAACCGACGAGTTCGAGATTCACACCCCATTCAGGGCGGCCTGGAAGGACTACATCGGTAACGCGGCGATCGACGGCCGGGCCGCAGTCCTCTTTGCGCAGCTCATTACTGGCGGGGTGAACCATGGGGTTCACGCGTTCTACGTTGAGCTTCGCGATGCTGATGGCAACTTCATGCCGGGAATCGGTGGCGAAGACGACGGGCTGAAGGGTGGACTCAACGGCATCGACAACGGTCGGCTCCACTTCACCAAGGTGCGGATCCCCCGCACCAACCTGCTCAACCGTTACGGCAACGTCGACAGTGAAGGCGTGTACACCTCGCCGATTGCTTCTCCCGGACGTCGTTTCTTCACCATGCTCGGCACCCTGGTGCAGGGTCGCGTCTCACTGGACGGAGCGGCGGTGGCTGTCACCAAACTCGCGCTGAAAACCGCGGTGCAGTACTCAGTGGAGCGGCGGCAGTTCAACGCGGGTTCGGACCTCAAGGAAGAGGTGCTCCTCGACTACCAGCAGCACCAGCGCAGGCTCCTCCCCCTGATAGCCGCCACCTACGCGGCATCCTTCGCCCACGAGGAACTGCTGGCCAAGTTCGACGACGTCTTCTCCGGCGCCCACGACACAGACGAGGATCGTCAGGACCTCGAAACCCTCGCAGCCGCGCTCAAGCCGTTGTCGACCTGGCATGCCCTCGACACGCTGCAGGAATGCCGGGAAGCCTGTGGTGGGGCAGGGTTCCTGACCGAGAACAGGTTTACCTCCCTGCGTGCGGACATGGATGTCTACGCAACCTTTGAGGGTGATAACAACGTCCTGCTGCAACTGGTGGCCAAGCGCCTCCTCGCGGATTACGCGAAAGAGTTCAGCGGCGTCGACTTCGGTGTGCTCGCACGCTACGTGGTCACCCAGCGTGCCGAGAAAACCCTGCACCGCTCGGGTCTGCGGCGGGTAGTGCAGACCGTGGTCGACGCCGGATCCGAACGGAAATCCGCGATCGCGCTGCGGGATGAACACACCCAGCACGAGCTGCTGTCCGACCGCGTCGAGGCCATGGTCGCTGAACTGGCCGGCGAGCTGCGCGGGGTACGGAAGCTGCCACAGGAAGCCGCCGCCGAGAAGTTCAACGAACATCAGCACGAACTGATCGAGACGGCCAAGGCACACGCGGAACTGCTGCAGTGGGAGGCGTTCACCGCCGCAGTTCACCAGGTCGATGACGCGGGCACCAAACAGGTGCTCACCTGGGTGCGGGACCTGTTTGGGTTGTGCCTGATTGAGCGCAATCTCGCCTGGTATCTGATGAACGGCCGGCTTTCCACCCAGCGGGCCCGGACGCTCTCGCCGTACATCAACCGTCTGCTCGCGAAGATCCGCCCCCACGCCGTCGATCTTGTTGACGCCTTTGGGTACGGCCCTGAACATCTGCGGTCAGCGATTGCCACCGGCGCGGAGAAGAAACGCCAGGACGAAGCGATGGCCTACGCGCGGCAGCAGCGGGCCAGCGGTACGTTCCCCATCGACGAGAAAACGGTGCTGGCCCGCACGGCGAAGGCTAAAGCGAAGCGCTAAAGACGCACCTAAACCTGGCGCGGGTCGTCATCCTCGTTCTCTTCATCGACGGGGGTG
>NZ_ASZW01000153.1:14079-14424 GCF_000468215.1 Arthrobacter sp. CAL618
CCCGCCCCTCGTCGAGGGCCGGGTTCTCGGCAGACTCGTCCATCACTGCCTCGTCGACCTCCGTCTCATTCAACTCGGGAACATTCGCCTCATCGGTCGAAGGCGCCGAAGCTGCTGAGTCCGGCGAATCCGGTGAGTCGGGTGAGTCCGGTGACACTGGGCTGGGGTGTTCGGTCACTGATGAGTCCTCCGTGATTGATGGTGGTACGCCACCCTACGCTGGGCGGTGTCAGGAACTACCGGGTTGCCGGTGTGCTCAGGTCTTGGGGATCACTGAACGGTAGACCTCGAGGGTGGACTCAGCAATCGAGTCCCACGAGAAGTGCTCTTCAGCGCGACGGCGCC
>NZ_ASZW01000153.1:14434-21972 GCF_000468215.1 Arthrobacter sp. CAL618
GGGCCCGGTCCGGGTCTGCAACCAGGGCGTTTACGGCCGCCGCGAAGTCGGTGACGAACCGTTCAGGATCCAAGGGGATACCCGTACCGTCGGTCACCTGTTCCAGCGGGACCAGGGTGCCGGTCACGCCGTCGTCGACCACCTCCGGGATGCCTCCGGTGGCGCTGGCAACGACTGCCGCGCCGCACGCCATCGCCTCAAGGTTCACGATGCCGAGGGGCTCGTAGATGGAGGGGCAGGCGAAGACGGTGGCCGTGCTCAGGACCTGGATGAGCTCGTTCCGGGGCAACATGCGTTCGATCAGCACCACCGATCCGCGCTTGGCTTCCAGCTCAGCGATCAGCTGAGCGGTTTCGGCTGCCAGCTCGGGCGTGTCGGCGGCACCGAGACAGAGCACCAACTGCACGCCGGGCTCCAGCAGCGCCGCTGCACGGAGGAGGTAGGGAACGCCTTTCTGACGGGTGTTCCGTCCCACGAACACCACGCTGGGGCGGTCCGGGTCGATGCCCAACTTCCTGACGGCGTCGTGGTTGGTATCCCGTTCCCAGAGGCTCACATCGATGCCGTTGTGCACGACGTGCACCTTGTCGGGGTCAACATCCGGGTAGCTGCGCAGGATATCCGCGCGCATCCCATGCGAGACGGCAATGACCGCTGCGGCGGCCTCGTAGGAGGTTCGTTCGGCCCACGAAGACAGCGCGTAGCCACCGCCGAGCTGCTCAGCCTTCCACGGCCGTAACGGCTCNGCTCGAGACTGTGGGCACTGAGGACATGCGGCACCCCGTACAGGAGGGATGCGAGATGCCCCGCCATGTTCGCGTACCAGGTGTGGGAGTGCACCACATCCGCGCCAGCCAGCCCGTCCAGCATCGCCAGATCGGTTCCGAAGGTCTGCACCGCGGCGTTCGAGCGGTTCAACTCGGCCGGGGGCAGGTAGGTGCTCACGGTCGCCCCGTGATAATCGGGACTCCGCTCCGCGCCGAAGCAGTGAACCCGCAAATCCACCTGGCTGGCCAGCACTCGGCTTAGCTCAGCAACGTGCACTCCGGCGCCGCCGTAGATCTCGGGTGGGAACTCTTTTGTCACAATGTCTATACGCACGTTTCCAAACGTAGTGCAGCGCGGCCATCTCATCTAGTGTGAGTCAATCAAGAGGTAATAACTCAATGAAGAGCAACAGCAGGGCAGGGGGCCATTCGTGGCATTGAAAAAAGTACTGGCGATCGTCCTAGCCGGGGGCGAGGGAAAACGACTCATGCCACTCACGGCCGATCGTGCGAAGCCCGCAGTGCCGTTTGGCGGCATTTACCGGCTGATCGATTTCGCACTCTCGAACCTCGTAAACTCGGGGTACCTGGAAATTGTGGTGCTCACCCAGTACAAGTCCCACAGCCTGGACCGCCACATTTCCGAGACCTGGCGCATGTCCACCCAGCTGCAGCAGTATGTGGCGTCGGTCCCGGCGCAGCAACGGCGAGGAAAAAGCTGGTTTCTGGGCAGTGCCAACGCCATCTACCAATCCCTCAATCTGATCCACGATGCGAACCCTGACATTGTGGTGGTGATTGGCGCCGACCACGTCTACCGGATGGACTTCGAGCAGATGGTTGCTGCTCACATTGCCAGCGGTGCATCGGCCAGTGTCGCGGCGGTCCGGCAGCCAATGAACCTGGTTGACCAGTTCGGCGTCATCCAGACCGATGGCTCAGGCCGGATTTCCGGGTTCGTCGAAAAGCCGGAGAGCACCCCCGGGTTGCCCGACGATCCGAATAGCTTCCTGGCGTCGATGGGTAACTATGTGTTCACCGCTGACGCTCTGGTCGCGGCCCTCGAAGAAGACGCTGCCCGGCTGAACACCAAGCACGACATGGGTGGCGACATCATTCCGTATTTCGTTGAACGGGGAGATGCAGCAGTCTATGACTTCACCTCCAACGACATTGCTGGCTCCATGGACAGGGACCGTCAGTACTGGCGCGACGTCGGAACTCTCGACTCGTACTACGACGCCAACATGGACCTCATCTCTCCCCTGCCACTATTCAATCTGTACAACCTGGAATGGCCGATCTACACGCGGCAAAGTGTCTCTCCCCCGGCCAAGTTCGTCCGCAGCGCGTCAGGCGGTTCCGGTGTAGCTCACGACTCGATCGTCTCGAACGGTGCAGTGGTTTCCGGAGGCCAGGTGCAGGGGTCCATCCTTGCCACCGATGTGTTTGTTGACGAAGGTGCATCTGTGTCGGGGTCGGTGCTGATGGACAAGGTGTCCATCGGTCCGGGGGCTATTGTCCGGCGGGCGATCATCGACAAAAACGTCAGAGTGCCGGCCGGTGCCAGGATCGGGGTTGACCGCGAGCTGGACCTTAGCCGCGGCTACACTGTGACGGAGTCCGGACTGACCATCCTTAGCAAGGGGCAGGTAGTTCTTCCGGGCTAGGTAAATCGTGGCCGACCTTGGGTTCAGTCCTGGCTGAACACTTCGTCCACCCGATCTGAGACCTGCCCATTCCTGACCTGCTTTTTCCCTCCGCGGCGCGTGATCGCCGTTTTTAGAAGGGTGGTGGGTCGGGGGTGGTGGTGTAGGTTTTGCCGGTTAGTGAGGTGGCGGTGAGGGTGCCGGGTTCGGGTTGGTGGTAGTGCCAGTAGCCTTCGGTTTTGAGTTTGTGGTGTTTGCGGCAGAGCGCTGCGAGGTTGTCGTAGCTGGTGGTGCCGCCCTGGTGCCAGGGGATCGTGTGGTCGAGATCGCAGGCCGGGGCTGGCCGGTTGCAGCCGGGGTGTCGGCACGTTTTATCCCTGACGAGTATGGTCCGTCGGAGACTTTCCGGGACCGTATACCGTTCCCGGCCGACGCTCAGGACGGTGCCGGTTTCGGGGTGGGTGAGGATCCGGGTGAATCCCTTGGCGTGGGCGGCGAGTTTCCGGGCGGTGTCCGGGTCGATCGGACCGTAGCCGGCGAGGTCGGCTGGTGTGTTGCCGCCGAGCAGGGTCATCACGGGTACGGTCACGAACACCACCGGGTGCACGCCCAGTACCGTGGCCAGATCAACTAACCCACCACCACCACTGGTCGCACCAGCATCAGCCCCAGCAGCTCCAGGAGCCCCAGCACCAGGACCGCCAACACCAGTAGCACCAGCAGCACCAGCAGCACCTCCTGCAGCGTCTGTAGTGCCTGTAGTGCCTGTGTTGCTGGTGTTGTGTGTGCTGGTGGTTGTTGAGGGGCCGGGGGTGCAGTGGTGGGTGAGGAGGTCTCCGAGGATGTCGGCTTTGAGTTGGGTGAGGGTGCGGTCCTCCTGGGGGTTTTGGAGGGCTCTGGCCATGAACGTGAGCCGGTGTTCGATCCCGCAGGCTTGCTCGGCGGGTAGATACGCTGAGAGCCACGCCATGCCGTCATCGTCCGGGGTGAGTTCGACGTGGCGGTCCGCTGCGGCTGCGGCCCGGCGGGCGGTGATCGTTTCGGGGTGCAGTTTCTCCCGCACTAGCCGGCATTTGGTCTTCAACCGTGGGGCGGTGAGCTGGGCGCCGGTTTTGAGTACCGCATCCTCGAAGGCGGGAAGCGCTTCCTCGGGGACGGTGAGGGTTTCATCGACGATGACCTGGGCTTGCCGGACCGAAACCATTCCCATCCCCAGGCACTGGAGGGTTTTCGGGAGGTCCAGGGCCAGGGTCAGGCTTTGACCCAGTAACCGGTGCGCGGCCCGCCCTGAAAGGTTCAGCAACGGCGCCAGTTCCTCGGCCGTCAGGGTGAACCCCAGCCCGTTACCGACCCCACTCCGCGACCCGGCCTGCGACCCGGCCCGCGACGCGGCCTGGGATGCTGCCTGGGACGCGGCGAGGCTTTGCACTTCGCGGTGCAGATCAGCGACCAGTTCCGCCTGCCGGGCTGTCGCCCAGGACAGCAGCCGATCCGCGGCCAGTAACAGGTCAGAGATCTTCGCCACCGGATCCGACGCTGCCTCGCCCGGCCTGCCAGCCGGTTCTTGACCCGGCCCGCCAGCCGGTTCCTGACCTGCTCCGTCGCCCGGCCCGCCAGCCGGCCCTTCAGCTGCTCCGTCGTCTGGTCCGTCTGGTTTTCCAGCGGGTTCCTTCGCTGAGTTTCGGATGGCATTCCATGGCAGCAACAGGGTGACCAGCGATTCGGGGCCAGCCAGTTCGACCTCGGTGGCCGCCGTGTTGGCTGCAAACCGGTGGGCCCGGCTGGCCTTCCCGAGTCGCCGCAACACACCCGCCACCTCGCCGGTGCTCCACGATGGATCCATCCAGCCAACGAAACCGAGTCAACAGAACCCGGGCTAGCCGCGCCCAGGCTGGCCGTAAAAACCTCAGCGATGCTGCGGTTCCCGCCGGCTTTCTCCTGCTGCTCCATACCTCCATCACATCATCTGCCACTGACATTCTTCGGCGTCAGGCAGGCGAGCAGGACCCACCCGGATTAAGCCCACAGCGAACACCACCAGTTCGATTTCGACCAACGATGTTGAGGCACCGAGCCCGCAAAAATTCGATCCGGCACCTCCGATCGCGGCATCCCGGGGGTACCGCACGAACGCAGCCCGGAACTGCCCTAGGCGACGCGGGTGATCTCCACTTTCACGTTCAACGTCGACCCGCCGCCGCCTGACAGAATCCCCTTCAGCGGCGATACATCCTTATAGTCCCGGCCACGCGCCACCGAAACATGGAAGTCACTGACCGGTCCACTGTTCGTGGGGTCCCAGCCGCGCCACTCGCCATCCCACCACTCGACCCAGGCGTGGGACTGCCCGGCGACAGTCTCCCCGATGCCTGCGCTGCTGCGTGGATGCAGGTACCCCGAAATGTAGCGTGCGGGAATGCCGATGCTGCGGAACGCGCCAATTGCGAGATGCGCCAAATCCTGGCAAACCCCCTTCCGTGAGTCCCAGGCGTCCCGAGCATTGGTCTGCACTCCGGTGACGCCCTGCACGTAGGACATCTCTTGCTTGATCCACTCAAAGATCGCGTGCACTGCCTGATGCGGATTGCGATCAGCTGCCAGCCGTAACGCGTTAGCGCTGACTTCCGGGTCAGGGTCGGTCAACCCGGTTTGCGGCAGCCAGTCGCCGAACTCATTGATGACCTCGTCGGAGCGAAGGTGATCCCAGGTCACCACCTCATCCTCGGCAGGAATCCGCTCTATCCGGCTCACCTCAACGGTGGTGACGGCTGTCACCTCAAGCGCCTCGTGGGTGCTCTGCATGTCGAACGCGGTCACCCTGGTACCCCAGTAATCGCGGTATGTCGACACGGCAGCGCTCGACGGCGATACCTTCAACGTCGACTCAAGGACCACCTGCTGGGGGTCTGTGAGCGGCGTCATCCGCGCCTCGTTGTAGGACAAAGTCACTTTGCGCACATAGTTGTAGCCTGTGCGATGGGTGATCAGCAAGCGGGTCATGAGAGTTCTCCCACCCAGGACAGCTCGTCTGCCTGGGAAAAGTAGGTGCGTGAAATTGCGTCGGAAGCCTGGGCACAGGCCTTCTGGACGCGCTCCATGTGCTCGGGCAACTCTGACATCAGGTCGTCGGTCTGGTGGAACTCAAGGAACGTTCGGGCCTGACCGACGATTCGGCTGGCATCGTTGATAAACCCGACCCGGCGGTAGGCGGGGTTGAGATTGGTCAGGCACTTCTCAGCGTCGCTCAGCGCGTACACGATCGACCTCGGAAACAACCGGTCCAACAGCAGGAACTCCGCCGCCTGCTGGTCGCCAAACGATGCCCTCCGGGTGCGCAGGAATGACTCGTAGGCGCCGGCACACCGCAACATGTTGACCCAGGACATGCCTGCCGCATGCACATCGTGGGTGGACAACATACGCGCTGTCATATCCGCCCGCTCAAGGCTCCGGCCCAGCACCAGGAACTGCCAGCTTTCGTCGTGGCTCATGGTGGTATCCGACAGGCCCCGGATCATCGCAGTACGTTCAACCACCCAATGGCAGAAGCGGTAGGTCCCCACCACATCCTTGCGGTGCTGGGTCAGGCCATACCAGGTGGTGTTGAGGCTTTCCCACACGCTGCCTGACACGGTCTCCCGTGCCCGTCGGGCGTTCTCACGTGCTGCGCCCAAGGCGCCGGCAATGGAGGTGGTGCTGGTCCGGTCGTAGGCCAGGGACTGCAAAAGGTCTGACAATTCAAGCTCGTCACCTTCCGCCCGGCTGCCCATTACTCCTAGCAGCTGACGGGACACATCGCGCTGTTCGCTGCGCGGCATCTGGTTCAGGCGCTCCAGGTGAACATCGAGGATACGGGCCGTGCCATCGGCGCGCTCCACGTAACGACCAATCCAGAATAGGGATTCAGCGATCCGGCTAAGCATTGACTGTGTCCTCTCCACGGTTCACGCGGTGTCCCCCGGCTGGGGCTTCAACCGAATCGGCCTGTTGCTGCTGTTGTTCCGGTTGCCGGTCCTGCCACCCCGATTCGATCGGCCAGACCCGTTCCTGGACTGGGCGACGCACGGTGTCGACGACCGGGCGCACCGGGGTCTGATTCTGTTCGTCGACCACCCAGGTGTCCTTGGAACCGCCGCCCTGGCTGGAGTTCACAATCAGGGAACCTTCCTTCATGGCCACCCGGGTGAGCCCACCCGGCAGCACCCAGACGTCGTCGCCGTCGTTCACCGCGAACGGGCGAAGGTCCACGTGGCGGGGACTGAACTGACCGCCGGACATGGTCGGCACCGTTGAGAGCTGGAGGACTGGCTGCGCGATCCAACCGCGGGGGTCAGCCGTGACCCGCTCCCTCAGGGCGTCCAGTTCTTCCTTCGACGCGTCGGGGCCGATGACGAGGCCCTTGCCGCCGGAACCGTCCACCGGCTTGACCACCAGTTCGTCCAGCCGGTCCAGCACCTCTTCGCGGGCCGCTGGATCCTCCAGCCGGTACGTGTCGACGTTGGCGATGATTGGCTCTTCGCTGAGGTAGTACCTGATCAGGTCGGGGACGTAGGTGTAGACGAGCTTGTCGTCGGCCACCCCGTTACCCAGGGCATTGGCGATCGTCACGGTGCCGGCGCGCGCGGCGTTGACCAGGCCGGGGCAGCCGAGCATCGAATCGGAACGGAACTGCAACGGATCAAGGAACTCGTCGTCAATCCGCTTATAGATGACGTCGACACGTTGCTCGCCGGCGGTGGTGCGCATGTAGACGCGGTTGCCACGGCAGATCAGATCCCGGCCCTCCACCAGTTCCACACCCATCAGTCCCGCCAGCAGGGTGTGTTCAAAGTAGGCGGAGTTGAAGACCCCGGGAGTGAGGACCACCACTGTCGGGTCTTCAGCCGACGACGGCGCCGTCTTCCGCAGCGCCGCAAGAAGACGACGGGGGTACTCTTCGACCGGCCGGATGTGCTGTTGCCCGAATGCCTCCGGCAGCCCCTTGGCCATGGCGCGTCGGTTCTCCAGGACGTAACTCACGCCGCTGGGGACGCGGACGTTGTCTTCGAGAACCCGGAAGATACCTTCCTGGTCGCGGACGACGTCGATCCCCGAGATGTGGACCCGAACGCCACCGGCGGGG
>NZ_ASZW01000153.1:21982-27023 GCF_000468215.1 Arthrobacter sp. CAL618
CCTGCCGATGGAAGTGGGCGCTTGAGGTGATCAGGCGGCGAGGAATGACGCCGTCGGCGACCACCGACATTTTGTCGTAGACGTCGTTGAGGAACGCCTCGAGTGCGCGGACCCGCTGGCTGACACCCTGTTCCAGAACCTGCCAATCATTGCCTGAGATAACCCGCGGCACAATGTCCAACGGGAAGGGCCGTTCCTCCCCCGCGTAGTCGAACGTGACACCGCGGTCAAGGAAAGTACGGGCCATGGAATCGGCGCGGGCCGTGACGTCGGCGAGGTTCAGTTGGCTGAGGGCTGCGGCCACCTGACTGTATTCGTTGCGAGCCAACTGGCCGGGCGCGAACATTTCATCGAACGCGGGGGTACGGCTGGCTGCTGCTGCATAATCTTCGAAGAGGTCGGACATGGGCTCAACATTGCCACGAATTTCCTGTATTACATATTGTGCAATTGGTCACGTCGGCGGCGTGGCGCGCAGGTCCAGAAGGTCGAGGTCCCGCGCCGCATAGCGAAGACGCTGCCACCGGGCATCATCCGGGCATCACCGCCACCCGGTCCCCGCTGGTCGCCCGCACGCGTTCAAGGGCAACCCAGTTCTCGCGCCGCCCCTGGCCCGCGGCAGGGCGCCGACCGGCACGCCCTGGGAACCGCCTTCGCCGACTGAGGCAAGACCCGGCGGCCGTGATTGAATGACCGGGTGATGAACGAAAATCTCCGCCGCGACGAAGCAGCCCTCCGGTCCAGTCTCCTGACCATCGCCAGTTACGAGGTTCACCTCGACCTGAGGGAGGCCGCTGATCCTGAGGTCGCCGGGTTCCTCTCCCGCTCGACCGTCACCTTCAGCTGCGACGCGCCGGGCAGCGAAACCTTCATGGACTTCATCGCCGATGAGGTGCACCGCGTTACCCTCAACGGCACGGACCTGGACCCCGCCGTCGTCGTCGACGGCGCCCGGATCACCCTTCCGGATCTGGCTGCCGACAATGTAGTGACCATTACCGGCACCGCCCTGTACAGCCGCAGCGGCGAGGGCATGCACCGCTTCACCGACCCGGCCGATGGGCAAACGTACCTCTACACGCAGTACGAACCTGCCGATGCACGCCGGGTATTCGCCAACTTCGAGCAACCCGATCTGAAAGCCGCCTTCACCTTCTCAGTGAGCGCACCTGCAGACTGGCTCGTGGCCTCCAATGGAGCCGAAGCGACCCGTGAGGATGGCGGAGAGGGCAGCCGGGTGTGGCAGTTCGCGCCCACGGAACGGATTTCGACCTACATCACCACCATCCTGGCCGGGCCGTACTTCGCTGCCACCGACCACTGGTCGGGCACCATGTCCGACGGGTCCACGCTTGAAATCCCGTTGGGGCTTTACTGCAGGGCGTCCCTGGCCGAGGCATTCGACACGGACACCATCTTCGATGTCACCAAGCGGGGACTCGAGTACTTCCATTCACGGTTCGAATATCCTTACCCATTCGGCAAGTACGAGCAGGCGTTCGTGCCCGAATACAACCTCGGGGCCATGGAAAACCCCGGGTTGGTCACCTTCACCGAGGCCTACATTTTCCGCTCCAAGGCGACCCACGACCAGTATGAGGCGCGCGCCAACACCATTCTCCATGAGATGGCCCATATGTGGTTCGGCGACCTGGTGACCATGTTCTGGTGGGACGATCTGTGGTTGAAGGAATCCTTTGCCGACTACATGGGCGCCCTCGCCGTCGCCGAAGCCACCGGTTCCGCCACATCGTGGGTGAGTTTCGCCAACCGCCGCAAGGCCTGGGCCTACCTTCAGGACCAGCTGCCCTCCACCCACCCCATCACCGCTGACATTGTGGATCTTGAAGCGGCCAAACAAAACTTCGACGGGATCACCTACGCGAAGGGCGCCTCGGTGCTGAAACAGTTGGTGGCCTATGCCGGCAGCGAAGCATTCTTCGAGGCGGCCCGCGCCTATTTCAGAACCCACGCGTTCGGTAATACCCGGTTGACGGACCTCCTCTCAGCATTATCGGACGCCACCGGCCAGGACATGACCGCCTGGGCGCAGCAGTGGCTCCAGACGTCGGGTGTGCCGTTGCTCAGCGCCGAGGTCGAGGTCGACGACGACGGCGCCTACCGTGCAGTGGTCATCCACCAGGAGGCCACCGACCCGGTCACTGGCGCGGCAGCGCTCCGCCCGCACCAGCTGCGCCTCGGACTGTACAGTTTCGCCGCCGGAGCACTGGTACGGACCGGCGCCGTCGATGTGCGTATTGACGGCGCCGCAACGGATGTCCCCGAGCTGGTGGGTGTCGTCCAGCCCGATCTGCTGCTGATCAACGATGATGATCTGACCTACGCGAAGATCAGCTTTGATGAACGGTCGCTGGCGACCCTGCTGGGTAGCGTTGGCTGCCTTGAGGAGCCGCTGGCGCGCGCTGTCTGTCAGGCGGCGCTGTGGTCGAATACCCGGGATGCGGCGCTCTCAGCGGCCGCCTACGTGGGTGCGGTGCAGCTCGCTGCCCCCGGCGAGTCCGGGGTCGGAGCGCTGCAGGTCATGTTGCGGAACGCGCACCACGCCGTCGAACACTACTCTCCGGCTGACGAGCGTGAGGTCCTGCGGGAACGGTTGTTCTCGTTTGTGGTGGAGGGTCTGCACGCGGCCGAGCCAGCCTCCGACCTGCAGCTGGTCTGGGCCCGGGCCGCAGCCGCTCTGGGCCTGCACAGCAACACCCACTCAGGGTGGTTCAGGGAACTGCTCGGTGGGAAGCAGAGTGTGACCGGGCTGGCTGTGGACCCCGAGCTGCGCTGGCTCCTCTGGCAGGCGCTGGCAGCCCAGGGGCAGGCATCGGGTGCTGAGCTGGAGGCGGAGCTTGACCGGGACCGCACGGCGGCCGGTAAAGCAGGATTCACCAGGGCCTCCACCTCGGTACCAGACGCTGCCATCAAGGAGAAGGCCTGGCAGGAAGCAGTCTTCGGCACCAGGCTATCCAACGAGCTGCTGTCAGCGACCATCGCCGGTTTCGCCGAGGGCCCCGCCGAACTGCGGGCCCCGTACGTGGACCGCTACTTCGCCGAAATCGGCCGCGTGTGGGACGCAATGGGAATCGAGATGGCCAGTCGCATTGTCCGCGGACTGTTCCCCGGCTCGCAGGACCTCACTCCGGGCGAAGCAGCCGAAGAGCACCGGGTGGTGCTCGCAGCCGATAACTGGCTGACAACTTACCAGTCGTCGCCCGCGGCGTTGCGCCGGATTGTCCTGGAGGAACGCGATCACCTGTTGCGATCGTTACACGCCCAGGGAAAGGTCGCCTAGCCGGGTCCGGCTCCTAGGTGACCCGGTACAGCCAGTCGCGGGTGCCGAACTTGTCCTCCACCAGACGCTCTGCACGTGCCACCTCATCATCGGTGAACGTTGAGTCCTGCGCGCCGTACTTCGCCCGGAACGTGTCGATCATGACCTTGATGATGTCTTCCCGGGACCGGCCGGTCTGACGGCGGNCGGAGCGGGTCGACCCGCTTCTTCGCGCTCCGGGTACCCTTGTCGGACAGCTTTTCCTTGCCGATGCGCAACACCTCGAGCATCTTGTCGGCGTCGATGTCGTAGGACATGGTGACGTGGTGCAGCATGCCGCCGTTGCTCAGCCGCTTTTGTGCGGCGCCGCCAATTTTTCCGACGTCGGTCGCAATGTCATTGAGCGGCTGGTACCAGGCTTCGATCCCGAGGGTGCGAAGCGCGTCCATCACCCAGGCGTCAAGGAACGGGTACGACTCTGCGAAGCTCAACGAGTCCACCAGCGTCTGCGGCAGGTACAGCGAGTAGGTGATGGCGTTGCCGTGTTCCATGAACATGGCTCCCCCGCCGCTGATCCGGCGGACCACGCTCACGCCATGCCGCAGCACCCCCTCAGGGTTAACCTCGTTGCGCATCGACTGGAAGCTGCCAATCACCACCGAGGGCGATTCCCATTCCCAGAACCTGAGGGTGGGGTTACGGCGACCGTCGCCAACGTCCCGGGTCAGTACCTCGTCCATCGCGACGTGCATCTCGGTGGAGAGCGGTGTGGGCCCAATAACGTCCCACTGGTGGTCGGCCCACCCGGTTGCCAGGCCCAGGGCGCGCCGGACGGCGGTCGCCACCGCCTCCGGAGAGAAGCCGAACAGTTCCGCCGTGGGGTCCAGCCCCTGCACGACGGCGGCAGTCAACTCCCCGTGCGAGGCGTGAGCTGGCAGGCCCTCCAGCGACCGGTTGATGTCGTCGAGGGCTTCGTCAGGCTCGAGAAAGAAGTCGCCGTTGATGGATACTCTGGTCAGGACACCGTTGGCGACTTCGAAATCGGCGACGACCAGCTTCCCACCAAGCACCTTGAACTCGCCGTGGACAGGTCCTGAGGGGATTTGACTGGTCATCGGGGTGCTCCTTGGAGACTGGTAAACGGTGGTGAACAAGAAATGGGCCCGGACCGCCTAAGCGGTCCGGACCCATCAGGCAGACTAGTCTGCTCTCGGCATTACTTCTTGCCGAAGCCCTTGAAGCGGGCGTTGAAGCGCTCGACGCGGCCGGCGGAGTCCATGATCCGCTGCTTGCCGGTGTAGAAAGGGTGCGACTCGGAGGAAATTTCGACCTCGACCAGTGGGTAGGTGTTGCCGTCCTCCCACTCAACAGTCTTCTTGGAGGTCACGGTGGACCGGGTCAGGAATGACTTCTCGGACGCGAGGTCGCGGAAAACAACCGTTGAATACTTGGGGTGGATATCAGACTTCACAGTGTTACCTTCGTTAGTTGCCTGGATTTGGCCAGGCACAAGGGGGTTGGAAAAGTTGGTTGGCCCTAAGACCAGCTACCCACTCTACCGCACCCGAGGCGGTCCCAGCCATCTTGCCTCCGGTGGGTGTGGCACGGCAGCTAGCGCCGGCATTCCCAGAAAGCGACCGCGCTTGCCGCTGCGACATTGAGCGAATCGACGCCGGCTCGCATCGGGATGCTCACGCTGTGGTCGGCCTGTTCCAGTGTCGCCCGGGTCAGGCCCTCCCCCTCAGTGCCAAGCACCAGGGC
>NZ_ASZW01000153.1:27033-33541 GCF_000468215.1 Arthrobacter sp. CAL618
CGGGCGGCGCTGAGGTCGTCCAGGGCGATGGTCCTGTCCCCCAGGGCGAGGCCGGCAACCACGAATCCTGCCTCCTGCAGATCGCCGAGCTGCGCAGGCCACTCGGTTAATCTCACCCATGGCACCTGGAAAACGGCGCCCATGCTGACCCTGATTGCACGCCGGTAAAGCGGGTCGGCGCAGCGCGGACTGATCAGGACGGCGTCCACACCGAGTGCCGCAGCGGAGCGAAAGATAGCGCCGAGGTTGGTGTGGTCGACGATGTCCTCAAGGACAGCGATCCGGTGCGCGCCCTCCAGTACCCCATCGAGGTCGAGCGGACGGGGCCGGTCCATGGCGGCCAGCGCACCACGGTGCAGATGAAACCCGGTGATCTGTTCGAGGATCTGCTCGGTGCCGATGAAAGCGGGGACCGCGGGGAAACGCTCCAGCAGGTCCTGCAGATCGGGCAGCCATTTGTCGGTGAGAAAGAAGGACCGTGGGGTGTGGCCGGCGTCGACGGCTCGCCGGAGCACCTTGGTGCTTTCGGCAATGTAGAGGCCTTCGGCGGGTTCCCGTCGTCGGCGGAGCTGTGTATCGGTCAGGGAGGTGTAGTCCGACACCAGCGGGTCGGCGGGGTCGGTTAGGCGGTGGATGCTCATCCGGTGACCAGCCGGGCGACCATGATGTAGAGGGCGATCAGGCCGAGAGTCACGATGATCGACCGCAGCACTGCCGGACGTAGCCTGCGTCCGATCACCGCACCAAAGAAGCCGCCAATGAGTGAGCTGACGGCGATGACCAGAACCACCCACCAGTTGATACGGTCGAACGCGAAGAGCATGTACGAAATGCCTGCCACCACGTTGACGGCGAGCACCAGCAGGTTCTTCACTGCGGTGGCGTTCTGGATGGTGCCGTGCAGGAAAATGCCGAGGATACCCACCAGCAGGATGCCCTGAGCTGCGACGAAATACCCGCCGTAGACGCCCGCCAGGTACACGAGGATGGTCAGCCCCACGGGGTGGGCCCGGGTGGACTCCTTGCGTTCAGCCCGGAGCAGCACCCTGCGTTGCAGCGCGGGCTGGAAGATCACAAACCCCAGGGCAATGACGATCAGGATTGGCGCCGCGAATTCGAAGACCTGTTCCGGCAGATTCAAAAGGAGAGCTGCACCGGTGATCCCCCCGAGAACCGAGGCGGGAAGCAGGCGAAGGATGGTAGAGCGCAAACCGGCAAGTTCACGACGGTACCCCCAGGTTCCCGATACACCGCCCGCGATCAGGCCCATCGCGTTGCTGATGGTCGCTGTGACCGGGGCGAATCCCAGGGCGAGCAGGACCGGGAAGGTGACGAGCGTACCGGAGCCCACCACCGAATTGATGGCACCGGCCCAGAGACCGGCAACAAAAATGAGGGCACCCTGCAGCAGTTCCATCAGCAGGCGTACCGGTCGCTAGGCGCGGGAACGGGCGACAGCCGTGTAGCGGCCGTCCTGCTGGCGGACGTCGAGGGGCACATCGAAAGCTGCGCTGAGGTGCTCTTCGGTGAAGACGGTCTCGATCGGGCCGGAAGCCACTACCGCGCCGTCGCGCATCAGCATGGCGTGGGTGAATCCCGGTGGCACCTCTTCGAGGTGATGGGTCACTAGCACCATGACCGGTGATTCCTCGTCCTGGGCCAGGGCAGTGAGCCGGGTGATCAGGTCTTCACGACCGGCGAGGTCCAGCCCGGCGCCAGGCTCGTCGAGGAGCAGCAGCTCCGGGTCGGTCATCAGGGCCCGGGCGATCTGGACGCGCTTGCGTTCGCCCTCGCTGAGGGAGGCAAACGGCCGGTTCATGAAGGTGGACATGCCCCACGCATCGAGCAGGGCAAAGGCGCGGCGGGCGTCCTGCTTTTCGTACTGCTCCCGCCACCGTCCGGTGATCCCGTAGGAAGCGGTGACCACCACGTTGAGCACGGTTTCGTGCTCGGGTATCTGGGCGGCGAGGGCCGCCGAGGCGAGCCCGATGCGGGGACGCAACTCGAAAACATCCACCGCACCCAACACTTCGTCCAGGATGCCCGCGACACCCTGGGTGGGGTGGATGCGGGCGCCGGCGATCTGGAGCAGGGTGGTTTTGCCTGCACCGTTCGGGCCCATGATCACCCAGCGTTCGCCGTCCTTGACCTGCCAGTCCACGCTGTCCAACAGCGTCTTGCCGCCCCGGACAAGGCTTACCCCAGCTAACTCAAGAACATCACTCATAGCACTAGACATTAGGCCAACTAGCGCAGCAAACGCGAAACGGCGCCCGCCCGGCGCCCGGTGGGCAGGATGAGCGGCCGGCGTCGTCCGGGGAACTGATTTCGGGGCCCGCCCGGCGCCCGGCGATAATGGCTTGGTGGCGCTGACCGCGCTGCGGTTGAAGACCAATGGTGAAAGTGGAGGATTATGCCCAGGGAATTCGGTGTCGTCAGTTACGGTGTGCAGCTTCCGGATGAGTTTCTGATCGCTGTCCAGGGTGCCGTCCAGAACACCGGTGCCCAGATCATCGAACTCGAGAACTCGGGGAGCTCACGCTTCCAGGCGTCCACCGTTTTCGTCTCGTTCGACGGCGACGCCGCCGACCTGCGGACCGCTGTGCAGCCCCACCTGACGGGTGACCTGAGCTGCGCCGTCGTCCCTCCCCCTCTGGTTGACGAGGGACGAAAGCTCCTCATCATGGACGTGGATTCCACCTTGATCCGGCAGGAAGTCATTGAGTTGCTGGCTGCCCACGCTGGCCGGGAGGCTGAGGTCGCCGCCGTCACCGACGCGGCGATGCGCGGCGAAATAGATTTCACCCAGAGCCTCCGATCGAGGGTGGCGGTGCTCAAGGGCCTTCCGGTCAGTGTCCTCGCCGAAGTGGGATCGGTCATTGAGTTCAGCGACGGCGCCGAGGAGCTGGTCCGCCACTATCTGGCGGCAGGGCACGCGGTTGCTGCAGTCTCGGGCGGTTTCACCCAGCTACTCGACCCGCTGGCCGCCCAACTGAGCCTGACCTTCGCGGAGGCCAACGTACTGGGCGTCAGCGACGACGGACATCTCACCGGTGAGGTCGTGGGCCCGGTAGTGGACCGCGCAGCCAAGGAACGGGCCCTGCGGCGGTGGGCTGCGGAGGCCGGCGTGACGATGGAGCGGACCATCGCCGTCGGGGACGGTGCCAATGACCTCGACATGCTTGGCGCTGCTGGGCTCGGGGTGGCTTTCAACGCCAAGCCCGCGGTCCGTGCGGCTGCGGACGCCTCGATCGATCTGCCCTACCTGGACGTGGTCAGGCACTTCAGCCGGTACTGACCTGGACCGGGCTGACTCTTGATGGGCTTCACCGCCCCAGGACCCAATCCTGGGGCGGTGAAGGAACCGACTACTTGGTGAAGTACTCGTAGCCGCCGACGTACTCCGTGTGTCCGCTGGGGACATCGGCAGTGGCCATCTTCGCGATCTCAGCGGCAAACTCGGCGACCGAGTAGAGCCGCCCGGCCTGCTCGCGGCGCGCTTCAATCGCCCCGGGGGTGGCCCGGTCCAGCAGGGTTGCCGTGACGGTTCCCTCGATCATGTCGCCGGAAACCACAACCAGGGTGATGCCCTTGGCTTCCAGCTCAGGCAGCAGCTCGCGGAGGGCATCCTCACCGGCCCGCTTACTGCGAGCGACGGCCTCGTAGGCTGCCATCGTGGGAACCGTGTTGATGAAGTGCGCCTGGTGGCTGGTGATGAACACCACGCGGGAACCCGACGGCATCACGTCCATCGCCGCGCGGAGCATGTTGACCTGCGCGTCGCGGTTCAGTTTCAGGGCATAGTCTTCCTCGACTCCCGATTCCATCCCGCCCGACGCATTGAGGACCAGCAAACCCAGACCCCCGAAGTTGTCGACCGCTGCCTGGATCAGCGCCGCTGACCCCTCAGCGGTGGTCAGGTCGGCGCCAACAGCTACCGCCTTCCCGCCAGCGGCCTCGATCCCCGCCACCACCTTCGCGGCGCGCGGTGCCTTCTGGCGGTAATTGACGACGACGGCGGCGCCCTGGTCCGCGAGCAGTTTCGCGACATCAGCCCCGATTCCGCGTGATGATCCGGTGACGATTGCGGTTGTGCCATCCAACGCGGCCATAGATACTCCTCTTAGTCGGTGAAACATTAGTCAGTGAAAACGGGTGATAAACGCTGTGCTGTTAGTGACCCATGCCCAGTCCACCGTCGACGGGGATGACCGCTCCGGAGATGTAGGCGGCGTCGTCGCTGGCAATCCACCGCACCACGTTGGCCACCTCGGTCGGCTCAGCGAACCGTCGGGCCGGGATGGTGGCGAGGTAGTTTTTGCGGGTGTCCTCGGGCAGCTCGGCGGTCATATCGGTGTTAATGAAACCCGGAGCCACCACGTTCGCGGTGATACCCCGCGAACCCAGTTCGCGGGTGAGCGACCTGGCGATGCCGATCAGGCCCGCCTTCGACGCCGAATAGTTGATCTGCCCGGGCGCACCGTACAGCCCCGTCACCGAAGAGATCAGCACCACGCGGCCTTTCCGGAGGCGGATCATCCCCTTCGAAGCCCTCTTGATGACGCGGAACGCGCCGGTGAGGTTGGTGTCGATGACGTCGGTGAAGTCCGACTCACTCATCCGCAGCAGCAGCGTGTCACGGGTCATCCCGGCGTTGGCGACCAGCACCTCGACGGGGCCGTGGGCTTCCTCGACGGCGGTGAACGCGGCGTCGACCTGCGCTTCGCTGGTGACGTCGGCTTTCACACCGAGAAGTCCCTCAGGAACTTCCCCGCTGCGGTAGGTAATGGCCACCCGGTCACCGTTCTCAACAAAGGCTCGCGCAATGGCAAGCCCAATGCCGCGGTTGCCTCCGGTTACCAAAACACTGCGTCCCTGCTCGGCGTCTGCCACGGATTCCTCCAGAATCATTGCTCCAACTATCCCTGCCGATCCTAGCTGGGACCTGCTGAACTGCAAGAATGTGGCGAAGGGCAGCCGCCGGGGGAACCTTTGGTGGCTGCCAGGCTTTTAACATCTTGGGGCACTGAGTGAGACAATAGAAAGGTCCCTTGGAGTGTGATGAGCAAGCAAATCCGGCATGGCGCTGACGTCCACAGTATTACCGATGCGCGAAGCGCCCACAGCGATGAAATACGCGGGCGAATGATCAAATATTCCATTTCGATGGGTATCCGTCTCGTCTGCATCGTCCTCGTGTTTTTCGTTGAGGGCTGGCTGCAGTGGGTGGTGATCGTTGGTGCGGTGGTGCTGCCGTACTTCGCGGTGATCTTCGCTAACGGTGGGTCCGACACCAGCGACCTGCCCCACAGCCAGTCGCTGATCGATAATGTGCCCCTCCCCGCTCTTGAGACCGCGGCCCCGGTGTCCCCGGAGCCCACCGACGACGTGCTGCAGGGCGAAATTATTGACGACGACGACGTCGACCCGGCCACCACCAACGACAAGCTGTACAGGGGACGTCCCACCGTATGAATCTTCTTGACCAGCTGCAGCAGCTCAGCGCTGCCCCAGGAACCACGCGGGAGCCGGGCGGCCGGCCCGCCGAGACCGTGTGCTCACGCAAGGCGTGCCGGCTGCCCGCAACCTGGCAGCTGCTATGGAACAACCCAAAAATCCACACGCTAGAGCGCCGGAAAATTTGGGTCGCGTGTGGGGAGCACCGCGACTGGCTGGAGAACTACCTGCAGACCCGTGATCTGTGGAAGGAAACCCTGCCCCTGGCGGGCTCAGCCGAGGACACAGCATAGATGTACCGGTTTCTCGTTTCGCCCCGCTGGCTGGGGTGGTTTGCCCTCGTGGTCCTGCTCGCCGTCGCGTGCAGCTCCCTCGGTATGTGGCAGCTCGACCGTCGTGACCAGCTGGCCGACACGATCCAACGGATCGAAGCCAACTATGACCAGCAGGCCGTCCCGTATGCAGCGGACACCGCCGATTTCAGATCGTTTGACCCTGCCGAGGAATGGCTGCCCATTGAGCTGACCGGAACCTATGACACGGCCAACCAGCTGGTGGTGCGCAACCGTCCCTTCAGCGGACGCCCCGGCTACGAGGTGCTGGTGCCGCTCAAACTGGCGGACGGGTCAGCGGTGATTATCAACCGCGGTTGGCTACCGATCGGCAATGATGCGGCGGGCCGTCCCGATGCTTTCCCTCAGCCGCCCGACGGCGAGGTCACCGTGACGGCGAGGATCAAGCCGGGTGAGCCGCAGCTGGATCGCGGGGCCCCGGAGGGCCAGATCGCGTCCATCAACCTGGCACGCTACGACGAGGTCCTCGACTACGAGCTTCAGACGGGTGCCTACGGGCTGATGTCAGCCGAAAGCCCGGCACCGGAGACTTCGCCGCGGATCTTCCCCCGTCCGTCCCTGGACGCCGGACCGCACCTGTCCTACTCCATGCAGTGGTTCGCCTTCGGCGGCCTGTTGTTCGTCGGCTTCGGCTACGCCGCCCGGCAGCAGCAGCGGACGGACGAAGAAGAGGCCGCAGAAGCCAACGGCACCATCTC
>NZ_ASZW01000154.1:0-1492 GCF_000468215.1 Arthrobacter sp. CAL618
CCAGCGCCGCCCCACCGCCGAGGAAGAAGAAGACGCCTACCTCGACGCGCGCGGCTATTAAGCCATCGTCACCAGGTCGAGATAGTCATCGCTCCAAAGGTCCTCGACGCCGTCGGGTAGCAGCACCACCCGTTCGGGGTTGAGCGCCTCAACCGCTCCCTCATCGTGGCTGACCAGGACGACGGCGCCACTGTAGTTGCGCAGCGCCCCCAGAATCTCGGCACGGCTGGCGGGGTCCAGGTTGTTGGTCGGTTCGTCGAGCAGCAACACGTTGGCTGACGACGCGACGATGGTGGCCAGAGCCAGTCGAGTCTTCTCACCACCGGAGAGCACCCCGGCAGGCTTGTCGACGTCGTCGCCCGTGAAGAGGAAGGACCCGAGGACACCGCGGACTTCGGCGTCCTTCATGTCCGGTGCCGAGGAGCGCATGTTCTCGAGGACGGTCCGCTCAGTGTCGAGGGTTTCGTGTTCCTGGGCGTAGTAGCCCACCTTCAGGCCGTGCCCGGGGATGACTTCGCCGGTGTCCGGTTTGTCGACGCCGGCGAGCATCCGCAGCAGGGTGGTCTTGCCAGCACCGTTCAGTCCGAGGATCACTACTTTCGATCCGCGGTCGATGGCGAGGTCGACGTCGGTGAAGATCTCCAGCGAACCGTAGGACTTGCTGAGCCCCTCGGCGGTCATGGGGGTCTTGCCGCACGGGGACGGTTCGGGGAACCGCAGCGCAGCAACGCGGTCCTGCGCGCGGACCGCTTCCAGCCCGCCCAGCAGGCGTTCCGCACGCTTCGCCATGTTCTGCGCAGCAACTGCCTTGGTGGCCTTGGCCCGCATTTTGTTGGCCTGGTCCATGAGGACCTGGGCCTTCTTCTCCGTGTTGGCGCGCTCACGCTTCCTCGCGCGTTCATCAGTCTCGCGCTGCTGCAGGTAACGCTTCCAGCCGATGTTGTAGATGTCGATCGTGGCGCGGTTGGCATCCAGGTGGAACACCTTGTTCACCGTCGCTTCAAGCAGGTCCACATCGTGGCTGATCACAATCAGGCCACCCTGATGGTTCTTGAGGAACTCGCGCAGCCAGGTGATGGAGTCGGCGTCAAGGTGGTTGGTTGGCTCATCGAGGAGCATGGTCTCCGCGCCCGAGTACAGGATGCGCGCAAGTTCAACACGCCGGCGCTGACCGCCGGAGAGGGTGCTCAGCGGCTGGTTCAGGATCCGGTCCGGCAGGGCGAGGTTCGAGGAAATCGCGGCTGCCTCCGCTTCGGCGGCGTACCCGCCGTGCGCAAGGAATTCTGCTTCGATCCGGTCGTAGCGGGCCATCGCCTTGTCGCGCACCGAATTGTTGTCGCTCGCCATGTCTTCCTGGGCGGCCCGCAGCTTGGTGACGACGACGTCGAGGTTCCGCGCCGAAAGGATCCGGTCCCGGGCCAGCTGCTCCATATTGGGTGTCCGCGGGTCCTGGGGCAGGTACCCGATTTCGCCCTTTCGGGTGACGGACCCG
>NZ_ASZW01000154.1:1497-3840 GCF_000468215.1 Arthrobacter sp. CAL618
CCCTCCCCCGCCAGGACCCGGGTCAGAGTGGTCTTGCCGGCACCATTTCGACCCACCAGACCAATCTTGTCCCCGCGGTCAACACGGAATGACACCGCATCCATAAGCAGGCGCGCTCCCGCGCGAAGCTCTAAGTTCGAGACGGTAATCAATTACGTGGCCTTTCAATGGAACGGTTCCGCATCATCGGAGTTTGCTGGATGCCTAATTTGTAGGAAACCTACAAGCGAAATAAGAACTGGTGGCACTAATCTCAGTAAGTGACGGCACACTGTTGTCGATAACTAACAGGAAGAGTCACCATGCATCTGGAGAATCAGGCTCCCGCGGCCGCCGCTGTGGGTACTCCCACTCACGCCAGGCGCCGCTGGAGTGCCACAGATCTTTCGCTGATCGCGGTCTTCGCGGCTTTCGTGGCCGCTCTAGCAATCCTACCTGCTATCCCCGCCGGCCCGCTCGGGGTACCCCTGACCCTGCAGACTCTCGCCGTGATGGTGACCGGAATTGTCCTTGGACCCGGCCGTGGCTTCGCTGCAGTGGCACTGTATGTGGCGGTAGGCCTGGCTGGTCTGCCGATCTTCGCTGGCTTTTCGGGGGGCGTGGGTGTCCTCGCTGGCCCGTCGGCCGGCTACCTTCTGGCGTTCCCTCTTGCTGCACTCGTCGCCGGGTTCCTGGCCCGTCTCGTCCTGGCCCGGGTGCGCCGGTTCAGGTATGCCGCCCTGTTCGCAGCCTGCATGGTGACCAGCCTGCTGGTGGTCCACACCCTCGGGATTGCTGGCCTGATGATTAACGGCAAGCTGGACTTCGTGACCGCAATCCTCGCCGACCTGATCTACCTGCCCGGCGACGTGGTGAAGAACCTCGTTGCAGCAGCGATCGGGTTGAGTGTGCACCGGGCGTTCCCCCGGTTGATTGGCACAGGCCGGAATGCTTCTGTGACGGCCACGTGAGCCGTCGGAGCAGCTAGCCGATGATCGTTTTCGAGGGTGCTGCGGTCAGCGTCGATGGCCCGGATGGTGCGCGACTGATTCTGGCGCCGCTGACGCTGGAACTGTCCGAGCGTCGGATCGCGGTCATCGGCGCGAATGGGTCCGGGAAGTCGACTCTGCTGAAACTCATCAACGGGCTGATCCCTCCAACCGCCGGGAGTGTCCTGGTGGCAGGACTCGACACGGTCAAGGCCGGCCGGGCGGTCCGGCAGCGGGTGGGATTCGTGTTTACCGATCCCCTGTCCCAACTGGTGATGCCCACCGGGCTCGAGGATGTTGAGCTGTCGCTGCGGGCTCGGCTGCGCAACCCTACCGAACGGCGAACCGCGGCCCTGGCCGTCCTGGAGCGGTTCGGGCTGGGGCCGCTGGCAGAGCAAAGCATCTACGACCTCTCCGGCGGGGAGCGGCAGCTGATGGCGCTGGCCACGGTCCTCGCCGTCGACCCGACCATCCTGGTCGCAGACGAACCCACCACCCTGCTTGACCTCCGCAACGAGCGCCGGGTCCGCAGCGTGTTTCGCGGACTGGACCAGCAGGTGGTCTTCACCACCCATGATCTCGACTTCGCCAGGGACAGCGACCGGGTGCTGGTCATCGACGCGGGACAGCTGGTGTTCGACGGCGACCCCGGCGCAGCGATTGACCACTACCGGAGGATGCATCTCGAGGCGGACCCGCTGCCGGAACACCGCCCATGAGGGGCCACGGCAGCCTGTTCGGCACCTACGTCGCCGGTGATTCGTTGCTCCACCGGACTCCCCTGTGGGTGAAAGGCCTGGCTGTACTGCTGCTGTCCACGAGCGTGCTGGTGGTGAACCTACTGGCGCTGACCGCCGTCGCATTTGGGCTGGTGGCAGTTGGCTACCTGTTCGGTGCACGTCTGCCCCCGATCCACCTGTGGCGACCGCTGGTGCCGGTCTGGCCCATGCTCGTGATCCTCGGCGGCTACCAGATCATCGCTAACGGCCCGGAACCGGCCCTGCAGGTGGTGGGAAACATCACCACGTGCCTCCTCGCGGCCCGCCTGCTGACCCTGACCACCGAGGGCCAACGCCTCCTGGATGGGCTGGTCGCCCTCGCCGTCCCGTTTCGGCGGCTGGGCGCCGACCCCGAGCGGTTCGGCCTGACGCTTGCCCTGATGACCCGGAGCCTCCCGTATCTTGTGGGCTCGGTAGCGGACGTCCGGGACGCGGCAAAGGCCCGCGGTCTGGAACGGAACCCGCGGGCCCTGGTGATCCCGGTGGTGATCGGCGCCGTCGCCTACGCCCACCAGACCGGCGAGGCGCTGGCGGCCCGGGGTCTCGGGGAACCGAACGCTGCAGACCCCAGCGGACCGGCCCAAACCGGCTAGCGC
>NZ_ASZW01000155.1:0-2249 GCF_000468215.1 Arthrobacter sp. CAL618
CGCCCCGGCCACTCCTCCTCCCGGGTTTCACCTTCCAAACAGTCGACCAAACCAACCTGGCTGAGCCTGCCCCTCAGACCGCGCACGCTTCGGCTCGACGGTCGGATTGCAGGAGCACTGATCCTTCTTTGGTACCGACCGCATTACCTGATCGACGTGATTTCCACAGCCGGCCCAGGTGGTTTTCCGGCAGCGCATACAGGTGGTTGTCCGGCACATGCGAACTCTCTTTCATTAGGGTCCAGGCTGGAATCGTGGACGGCGTTCACTCAAGTATGCAAATACCCCTAGGGGTATGTCAAATACAGGCCACGCCGAGACTGACCCTCCTTCGCCCACGAAAGGTCAAGGAAGCTTGACATGATGGCAGAAGTCAAGGAAGCTTGACCCCATGACAAGCTTCCTTGACCACTTTGGTTTCCAGTGAGGAACGATCTCAGTACGCTCCGCCGCGCGGCTGGCATCTCCCAACGTGAACTCGCAGAAGTCCTCGACGTTTCGCGTCAGACCATCAATTCCATTGAGACCGGCCGCTACGATCCGTCGCTCCCACTGGCCATAGCTATCGCCCGACACTTTCGCAGCACCGTAGAGGAGATCTTCCATGTCGACTAGCACCTATACCTCAAAGCAAAAGGCCGCGGTCCTCGGGCTGGTACTGGCAGGGCTGACTGGTCTCATCCTGACAGGGCTGTTGCTTCAGGAGTACGGGCCGGGAAATATGGGGGCTGGCCTTCTGGCGGGCGGCGCCGTCGGCCTGGTCGCCGCCCTGATTGGCCTGTGGCGCATCACCAAGACCCCCTCACGAGTGAGCACCTTCGAACGCGCCTGGACCCAGACGGGCGATGAACGGGACAACGCCGTCCTCACCAGATCGCTGGCAATCCTAGGACTCCTAGCGGTCCCGCTGACCGCCATCGCGGCAATAGCCGTGGGCTTTGGGGCTGCCGTGGAGATGGTTCTGGCTTTGCTGCTGCTGGCACAAGCTTTGGTGGGAGCCGTCGCGTTCGTTGCGATCAACCGTAAGAGCTGACGCCTCTTTGGGCGTCCATCCTCACAGATCACTAACTATGCCGTAGGGCGCATACTTACAGGCGGCATACATCTAACTCACATAAACTACGTATATCCGCGGGTTTAGCATCCCTTCGTCTGCTGGGGACAGAATCTAACGCAGGGACACTTATGAGTACTACAACCTCCGGCCGTAGCGTGCGCGTTGCTAAGCCGAACGACGTCGTCGCCTCCTATGCGACGCTGCTGAAGCAGGTACGCAAAGAAGGTCTGCTGAACCGTCGCCGCCGCTTTTACGTTTCCGTCTTCGCTGCACTGGCGTTGACCATGGGTGCCGCCTGGACCGGTTTCGCCCTGCTGGGCGATACCTGGTTCCAGTTATTGATCGCCGCCGTGCTCGGCGTCGTCTTCACGCAGATCGCGTTCCTGGCCCACGAGGCCTCCCACCGGCAGATTTTCAAGACCCGCGGGGCCAACGACTGGTCCGGACGGATCCTGGCCGCCGGCGTCGTCGGCATCAGCTACCAGTGGTGGATGAATAAACACACCCGCCATCACAACGACCCCAACGTGGTGGGCAAGGACCCGGACATTGAGATCGATACCATTTCCTTCATTGAGGAAGACGCAGCCAAAGCCAAGGGACTCCACGCCTGGATCACCCGCCGCCAGGGCTACCTCTTCTTCCCGCTGCTGACCTTCGAAGGTTTGAACCTGCACGCCAAGTCGATCGGCACCCTGTTCCGGCCGGGGGCTGTCCAGGGCCGCTGGATCGAACTGGCTCTCCTCGCGATCCGGTTCGGCGCCTATCTCGGCGTCCTGTTCTGGTTCCTGCCCGTCGGCATGGCGTTTGCCTTCATCGGCGTTCAGATGGCCGTGTTCGGCATCTACATGGGAGCCTCCTTCGCCCCCAACCACAAGGGCATGCCGATCATCCCCAAGAACAGCAAACTGGACTTCTTCCAGAAACAGGTCCTCACCTCACGCAACATTCGCGGCGGCAACTTCGTCAACAACGCCTTCGGCGGCCTGAACTTCCAGATCGAGCACCACCTGTTCCCGGACATGCCCCGCCCACACCTGCGCAAGGCCGCCCTGATCGTCCGCGAGCATTGCGAACGCCTCAAAGTCCCCTACACCGAGGTCGGCGTCGCAGCCTCCTACGGCGCAGTAGTGTCCTACCTCAACCGGGTAGGCCTCGCCGCACGCGACCCCTTCGACTGCCCCATGGTCAA
>NZ_ASZW01000156.1:0-4628 GCF_000468215.1 Arthrobacter sp. CAL618
CGTTCGGCGTTAACAGTGATCGCTAGAAGACGTCGACCAGGCGGCCGACTATAAACAGAACGATGCAGGCTACGAAAACCACTCCGATGCCAATGAGCCACGGGAGCGGGTGGTTTGCCTTCGAAGTGCCCTCGTCGTGGCCCTGCGGTCCCACGGTCGAGGACTCACCCGGTGGGGTTTCGCCTGGGGGGACTCCGCCGCCCGGCTCCAGCCCGGTGATCTTCTCGCCCTGTGGATCGGGGTTCTGTCCTGTCATTCGGTGCCTCCTAGATTTCCCAATCAGACCTCTTGGGTGATGGGTCTTTCGTGTCACGGGGGGTCCAGGACATGGTGATGTCGGCTCCCTCTTCGGTCTCGCGCACAAACAGGTGGAGGTCTTCCCCATAAAGGTTCTCGTGTTCGACCACGTCACCCGCCTCGTGCGCCATCTCAACCAGCCGGCTGATGGCCACTGCCATGGCCCGGCCCCAGTCATGTGGATGCTTGCTTGACGATTCTTCGGTTACAGAGAACTTTCTGTCCATAGTTGCCATTGTGCTCCTTAAGTCTCTGCAGTGGGGCAATTAATCTGGCGGCGGATTCCTGCCCGGCAGTAAATAATGGTAAGCCCCCTGTGCAGTTTTGGGATGATTCAACCCTAGCAGTACCGGTGTTCACGCTGACCGGATGCGCGTTCAGCTCCGACCCGCAAAAAGGAACCAGCCCGGTAGGCGTCTTTCCTCAGGGATTGAGTCAACACAAGTAACCGGTATCCGGGGCGAAACCTGTCATTTGTGTTGACTCGACTGTCTGGCTGATCGCGCCGCCTCGCCGATAATTGCCGTGTAGGTGGGGTAGGCGAACTTTACCCGCGCGAGGGTTGCGACGTCGGTGCCCGCCGCCATCGCCGCAGCGACCGCTTGGATCACCTCCACCGCGTTCTCTCCCACTGCGTGCGCTCCAAGGATCAGCTCCCGGTGCCGGTCCAGCACCAGTTTCAGGAACCCCTGCTCCCGGTCATCGATGATGGGGCGCTCCACCTCGCCATAGGGTACGACGACGGCGGTCGCCTCCCGGTCACGCGCCCGTGCCGCTTCCTCGGTGAGGCCGACGCCGGCGTAATCCGGGTCAGTGAAACCACCGGCGGGCAGCAAATGGTGTGGAGTGGTCCGATGCGCTCCGAGGACCGCGTTCTCGGCAGCGGTTTCGCCCTCAAACACGGCGGCCTGCACCAGCATGCTGGAGCCGTTCGCGTCCCCCGCCACATAGACGTGGGGAACGTTCGAGCGCAGATAGTCGTCAACCGGTATCGCGTTGCGTTGGGCCTGGACACCGGCCGCGGCCAGGCCAAGAGACTCAATGTTCGCCGGCCAACCGGCAGCCATCACGACCGTGTCGACCGCCTCCACCTGCTCTCCGGTTGGGCTGGTCCAGTGCAGGTGTAGCCCGCCGTCGTCGTCCCTGGTGATCTGGTTGATCCCGCCGATTCCCGTCTCCACCCTCACCCCCCGGGCGCGGAACCCATCGGTGACCGCCGCCGAGACAGCGGCGTCCTCGGTGGTGAGGATGCGCGGCGCCAGATCCAGCAGCAGCACCCGGGAACCGAGTGCATGGAAGATGGTGGCCAGCTGCGCGCCGGTGTGCCCGCCGCCGATCACGGCGATGGCCCGCGGCAGATCCGGCAGGTCGAGAATGTCCGGCGGCAGGACGGCATGCTCGGCGCCGGGGATGGGTAGGCGGCGCGCGTTGCCGCCAACGCAGAGGATGACCGAACCGGCCGTCACTGCGCGGCCGTCCACCGTCAGGGTGTGTGAGTCAGCGAAGGAAGCCTCGCCGGTGAGCAGGGTGATGCCCAACCGGGCGACGACGTCGTCGTACCCTTTGGCCGCGAGCACCCGGTCCACGGTGGACCTGACGCGCCGGACGATCTGGGGCCAGTCAACCGACGGTTCGGCGACGACGATCCCGTAGTCATAGGCGGTGCGCACCTCCCGGTACAGGCGGGCCGTCTTCGCAAGGACCCGGGTCGGCACGCACCCGGAATTTACGCAGGTGCCGCCGAGCCTCGCCCGTTCCACTACAGCCACGCGGGCGCCGAGTTCCGCGGCCCGCACCGCGGCTGCCATCCCCGCAGGGCCAGCGCCCACAATCAGAACATCGAAGTCGTATTCCATGGATTTGCTCCTGTGGGTGGTCTGGGCACGATCGGCTGCTGCTTCCTGTATAGCGGCAAATGCCCCGAAACTCCCGTACTTCAGACGTCCCGGGTAATCTCAGTGGTATGACAACGCAGCCGGAGACCCTGAAGGAAACGCGAAAGACTGCCGCGAATCTGATCCCTGCGGTGCTGATCGCCGGGTCGGGGTTTGTGATGTTCGGACTGGATCAGCGGTGGCTGGGTTACCTGTTGTTGGCGGCCGCCTTGGCGTCGTCGTTCTTCATCGGGCGTCAGCTGTTCAAGGATCTGGCGCTGCTGTCACTCGGACTGATCATCATGAGCCTGGTGCCCATCACCACCGACATCAGCTTCGAACACATGTTCACCATGGGGACAGCAATGGTCCTGGCGGTGGGGCTGCCGTATTCGATTTCACGGTTTGTGTTCAAGGACCACGCCATCCGGTTTCCGGTACTCACCGGCCAGAAGTGGACGCGGACCGAGCGCTGGTACCTGGTGGCCGTCGTCGTGATGGGGTACTTTCTCCTGCCCGTCTACATGATTCCTACCGGCGTGTTTGAGAACTGGCCGGCAGCCTCGGATCCGAGCACCGTGGCGCGGCTGTTCCTCGGCACCAATGTGCTGGGCATCTGGGACGAGCTGTTCTTCATCTGCACGGCCTTCACCCTGCTGCGGCGGCATCTGCCGGACTGGCAGGCCAACATGCTGCAGGCGGTGCTGTTCACCTCGTTCCTCTGGGAACTGGGCTTCCACGCCTGGGGGCCTTTGCTGATCTACCCCTTTGCGCTGGTGCAGGGCTGGATTTTCAAGAAGACCAAATCATTGAGCTACATTGTGGCGGTTCACCTGCTGTTCGACTTTGTGTTGTTTCTGGTGCTGATTCACGCGCACAACCGCGAATGGTTCGACATTTTCCTGTACTAGCCACCTGCTGATCCCCACCTGATCGTGGGGTGAGAGTCTCCCCACAGTTTTCCCTTCCGGCTGGACAGCTACCCACTGTCATCTGAGACGGTGAAGCCATGGATGAACTAGTCAACGCGTTGGCCCCGGTGGTCGGGGTCGCTGCGGCCTTGATCGCAGCCGTGCTGCTCGCAGCCATTTTGCGCCGGATAGCTGTGCGCGCCCTGCGGAAGGTCCCCGCCATTCAGGGGGCATCCCGTCGGGCGCTGAACCCGGTGCGGCTCGTGCTCGCCATTGTGGGCGCGCGGATAGCCCTTGCGGTGACTGCCGCCGACACCGACTGGTTTGGGCCGGTGGACTACGCGCTGGTGCTGGCTCTCATTGGGGCCGTGGCCTGGCTGGTCGCCTCGCTCCTGCTGGTGTTCGAGGCGGTGGCGTTGCGGAAATACGGGAGGGACACCGTTGACCATGGGCGGATGCGGCGCCTGAAAACGCAGATCATGCTGGCCCGCAGGGTGGGAGTGGCGCTGGTGATCACCTTCGCGCTGGCCAGCGTGCTGCTGACGATCCCCGAGGTGCGTGCCCTTGGCGCTGGCATCCTGGCCTCGGCCGGGCTAATCTCCATTGTCGCTGGCCTCGCCGTCCAGAGTTCCCTGGCCAACGTTTTTGCCGGGGTGCAATTGGCCTTCACCGACGCCCTGCGGATCGACGACACCGTGTTCGTTGAAGAACAGTTGGGCACAGTCGAGGAAATCACCATGACCTATGTGGTGGTCAAGGTCTGGGACGACCGCCGGGTCATCCTGCCCTCGACCTACTTCACCACCACGCCGTTCGAGAACTGGACGCGGAGCCGTTCCGAACTGCTCGGCACCGTTGACCTGGACCTCGACTGGCGGGTTCCCATCGACTCGATGCGGGCCCACCTGACCGCAATACTCGCCGAGACCACCCTGTGGGACGGGCGCACCAGCACCCTGCAAATCACCCAGGCCACCGACGGCATGGTGCGGGCCCGGGTGCTGGTCAGTGCCGTCGACAATGATGCCCTCTGGGACCTGAAGTGCCTGATCCGCGAATCAATGGTCGTGTTCCTGCAGACCCACCACCGCGAGGCGCTGCCCCGGCAGCGGTGGGAGGCGGTGCACCCTCCCCAAGCCCTCGAAGCTCCCCAACCCGCCGCCCTCGGATCGAGTCAACACAAATAACCAAGTTCCGGCGTGAAACCTGCTATTTGTGTCGACTCGCTCCAATGCGGGGAGGGCTAGGTGCGGGGTTTGAGGCTGGGGGAGCCGTCCACGCCGTCGCCCGCGCTCAGCCCGGTCAGCACGGCGCGGATGGCGTCGAGTGAGGAATGCTCCGGCTCCCACCCGAGCAGTGTGCGTGCACGGTCGGTGTTCATGACCGGTGCCAGGGCAGCCATGTCGATCCACCCCGGATCGGTACGCTGCAGCCCCAGCGCCCAGGTCACGCCGACGACGGCGCGCAGCACCTTCACGGGGAGGTTCACCACTCGTCGGGCGCCCAACTGCCCCGCGACCTTGGCCGGCGTGAGCACCGGCTCGGC
>NZ_ASZW01000157.1:0-4374 GCF_000468215.1 Arthrobacter sp. CAL618
CCCGCCAGTAGGCGTCTGCGACGTCGTCGGCGTGGACCGCCTGAAAGATCAGCCGATCAGGGATGGGAATGACCGGGAGCCGCAGCCGATCCAGCAGGAACTTCGGGACGAGCGGGCCCAGGAAGTAGCGGCCGATCTCGCTCCCTGCATCCTGCTGAAAGATCAGCCCCGGGCGAATCCGGGTGACGGGGATCTCCGGGTACCTCCGGTCGAAGTCATCAAGGAGCGCTTCCTGCTCAGCCTTATGCCGACTGTAGTGAGAGGTGCTGATGCCCCCATGCGGCCAACTTTCATCCACCCGCTGGCCCTTCGAGGCCGGGCTATAGGCACCCACCGATGACGCGCAGACGAAGTGGCGCACTCCCGCGTCGGCGGTCGCCTGCAGCGCGTTGGCGGTACCGGTGACGTTGGTGCGGTGCATCGCCGGTTCATTGCGGTTCGGCTGGATGGCCCAGGCCAGATGCACGACGGCGTCAACGCCGGCGAGTGCTGCGGTGAGCGTGCTGCGTCCCTCGTCGGTCCCGATATCGAGGGCGTGCCATTCGCACCCGGCGTAGGGGGCCCGGGCAGTGTCAGGAAGCCGGCGGGNAGCCGACGATCCACGCCGCCCGGATGCTCGGCCGCGGCCCGTTGCAAGCGCCGTAACAGAGCGGTTCCGACGTTACCGGTGGCGCCAACAACCGCAATTCGGAGGGTGCCGGCTGGACTAATCTGGGAGAAAGCCATGTGCCAACGGTAATCCTTAGGTAGGCTTATGCACTAGTAAGGGTCCTTATAATAATCAGCTGGACCTGTAGGAACTATGTGGAGGTACCAAATGGCACCCAGCGGCGGCACAGCGGCGGATTCGCCCGAAGCGCAGACCCAGGACAAAGCACGCAATGCGCCGAGTCCTGACGACGACCGGAAGCCCGACAGCCCCACCGAGATCAAGAAGCCAGCCTGGGGATACGTGTTCAAGCGCACCCTCCGTGAATTCGGCAAAGACCAGTGCACCGATCTGGCTGCTGCCCTGACCTACTTCGCGGTGCTGGCGATTTTCCCGGCGCTGCTGGCGGTGGTCTCCCTGCTCGGTGTCTTCGGTCAGGCGGAAACCACCACCAACACCGTGCTGGACATCCTTGAAGGGGTGGCACCGGGTGCAGCCGAGAACGAGACGCTCGAAAGCACTATCGAAGGTCTCGCTACCTCACAGGGTGCTGGTCTGACGCTGATCATCGGTGTTCTCGGTGCGCTCTGGTCTGCCTCCGCCTATGTCAACGCCTTCAGCCGGGCAATGAACCGGGTGTACGAAGTGGAGGAGGGGCGTCCGTTTTGGAAGCTGCGCCCGGTAATGCTCCTCATCACCGCTATAGTCCTGCTGCTGGTGGTGCTGATGGCCCTCCTGCTGGTCCTGTCCGGACCGATCGCCGAATCGGTCGGGAATGTGATCGGTCTCGGCGACACGGCTCTCCTCGTGTGGAACATCGCCAAGTGGCCGGTCATGGTGGTTTTTGCCATCCTGATGATCGCCATCCTGTACTACGGGGCGCCCAACGTGAAGCAGCCCAAGTTCCGTTGGATGAGCATGGGATCGTTTGTTGCGTTGTTGGTCCTCGGACTCACCACTGCTGGATTCTCTTTCTACGTTGGCAACTTCGGCAGTTATGACGAGACCTACGGGGCGATCGCCGGCGTCATCGTGCTGCTGCTGTGGCTCTGGCTGGCTAACCTCTCACTGCTCTTCGGTGCAGAGTTCGACGCCGAACTGGAGCGCGGCCGGCAACTCCAGGCCGGCATCGAAGCTGAGGAAACCATCCAGCTCCCTCCACGGGACGCCACCGCAAGCCGCAAGAAGCTCGACAAGGAACTCGAGGACATCGACAACGGGCGTGAGCTGCGCCGGAAGTACGAACGCGAGTCGGCCCGGCAGAGCCAGGACAACTGATCGCCAACCGGCGATCACCCAGTGATCAATTCCACCTCTGTCGCCGGGCTGTTCCAACCAACAGCCCAGCGACAGAAGATTAGGCTGAACAGATGACCGAGAACGAACACAGCACTCGTGGCGCCTACGTGAACACGGGCAAGGAATTCAGCCGCGACACCACCTATATCGAAACCCGGATCACCCGGGACGGGTCGGACGGCTTTCCCGTGGAGGCCGGCCGGTACCGGCTGATCGCCGCCCGCGCCTGTCCCTGGGCGAACCGCGCCATCATCGTGCGCCGGCTCCTCGGACTCGAGGACGCCATTTCGCTGGGGACCCCGGGCCCGACCCACGACAAGCGGTCCTGGACCTTCGACCTTGACCCTGACGGACGCGATCCGGTCCTGGGCATCGAACGACTGCAGGAGGCGTTCTTCAAGCGAGATCCCGAGTATCCGCGCGGTATCACCGTTCCGGCGATCGTCGACGTGCCTTCAGGTGCCGTCGTCACCAACAACTTCCCGCAAATCACCCTTGATTTCTCCACTGAGTGGAAAGATTTCCACCGCGACGGCGCCCCTGATCTGTACCCGGAGAAACTGCGTGAAGAGATCGATCAGGTCGCCAAGCGGATCTTCACCGAGGTGAACAACGGCGTCTACCGGTGCGGGTTCGCCGGATCGCAGGAAGCGTACAACGACGCCTACGACCGCCTGTTCACCGCGCTGGACTGGCTGGAGGAACGCCTCAGCCACCAGCGGTTCCTGGTAGGCGAGACCATCACCGAGGTCGACGTCCGCCTGTTCACCACCCTGGTGCGCTTCGACGCCGTCTACCACGGACACTTCAAGTGCAACCGGAACAAGCTCACCGAAATGCCAGCCCTGTGGGGCTACGCCCGGGACCTGTTCCAGACCCCCGGCTTCGGCGACACGATCGACTTTGACCAGATCAAGGATCACTACTACATCGTGCACGAAGACATTAACCCGACCGGGATTGTGCCCAAAGGCCCGGATCTGGCCAACTGGCACACCGAGCATGGCAGGGAAGGCCTCGGCGGCAAGCCCTTCGGGCAGGGAACCCCGCCCACCGCTGCCTAAAGCCAGCTAAACCGTGTCAACCGATAGCCCGCCCGTACCGGATTCCCCGGCTGCTGGGTGGGGTTTCGGCGGGTAGGGAGCGACCTGCCGGGTGCCCCTCCGAACGACCCACCCTGGCTAATTAGGGAACATAACCGTTTCTTAATAGAGGTAACCGTAGGCTAGCCTTACTTCTGTCCGGAGTTAGACGGTGAGGAGGCATGCGATGGCAGTGCAGACTGCTCCAGCCCCTCTTGCCCGCGCTCCGATCGCCTCAGCCAGACCCCGCGGACAGCGCCGGGTTCTGAAGCTGGGCGCAGTGCTGGTCGCCCTCGCCCTGGTCTGCGCCGCCTCGCTCGCATTCGGCTCCCGGCCCATCAGCTTCGACGTCCTGGTCGCTGCGCTAACCGATTTCGACCCGGCCAACGGCGACCACGCCGTCGTCCACTCCCGCATTCCCCGCACCGTCACCGGCCTCATGGTCGGCGCCGCACTCGGCCTCGCCGGTGCCGCCATGCAGGGAGTGGCCCGGAACCCGCTCGCTGACCCAGGCATCCTCGGCGTCAACGCAGGAGCCGCGCTCGCCGTCGTCATCGGCATCTACGTCTTCGGGATCGCCGAGGTGACCGGCTACATTTGGTTCGCGTTCGCCGGGGCAGCCTTCGCCGCCGTCGTGGTCTACGCCATCGCAAGCCTCGGCCGGGAAGGCGCCACCCCCATCAAGCTGGCGCTCGCGGGGGCGGCCCTGTCCGCGGGGCTGGGCAGTCTGATGAACGCCGTCCTGGTGTCCAACCAGGAGACGCTCGACCGGTTCCGGTTCTGGCAGGTCGGCACCGTGTCAGGCCGTGGCTGGGATGTCCTCCTGCCGGTCCTGCCGTTCCTCGTGGTCGGCATCCTGTTGACCCTCCTGACCGGTAAGGCACTGAACAGCCTGTCCCTCGGTGACGACATCGCGAAGGGGCTCGGCCAGAACGTGGCGATAGCCCGCGGTGTCGCGGCGCTGGGCGTCGTCATCCTCTGTGGCGCTGCGACCGCAGCCGCCGGACCGATCGCCTTCGTGGGCCTGGTGATCCCTCACATGGTGCGGGTGCTCACCGGCCCCGACTACCGCTGGATCCTGCCCTTCTCGGTGGCACTTGCCCCGGTGCTGCTCATCGGAGCCGACATTGTCGGCCGGCTCATCCTGCCACCCGGCGAGGTGCAGGTGGGGATCATGACCGCCGTCATCGGCGCCCCGGTGTTCATCTGGCTGGTCCGCCGCCGGAAGCTGGCCCAACTATGAGCCTCCACCCAGCGCCCCCGACCGGCGCGGCCACACCCGCCGCCCCGGACGTCGCTGCCACACCGAATGGCGCTGCCACACCGAATGGCGCTGCCACACCG
>NZ_ASZW01000157.1:4379-6896 GCF_000468215.1 Arthrobacter sp. CAL618
CGCTGCCACACCGAATGGCGCTGCCACACCGAATGGCGCTGCCACACCGAATGGCGCTGCCACACCGCCGTCGGCTACCGTCAGCGGCGGTCGACGCCGGCAAGCAGCCCAGCGCCGCCTGGTGATCGGTATCCTCGCGGGGGTCACCGCCGTCCTGTTCGCGGTCTCCGTCCTGCTCGGCACCTATACCGTGACCATCCCGGACTTCTTCAGGATTCTCGGCGGCGCCGATATCCCCGGCGCTACGTTCATCGTGATGGAAAACAAGCTTCCCCGCGCGGTGATCGCGGTCCTTATCGGGGTGGCCTTCGGCCTGGCGGGCACCATTTTCCAGACCATGCTCCGGAACCCGCTGGCCAGCCCCGACATCATTGGGATCAGCTACGGAGCCAGTGCCTCCGCCGTGGCAGCAATAGTGCTGTTTGGGGCGGCGGGCGTTGCGGTCTCCCTTTCGGCCCTGATCGGTGCCCTCGCCGTCGCGGCAGCGATCTACCTGCTCTCCCGCCGCGGCTCGGCGNGGCGGCCGGGTACCGGCTGATCCTGGTGGGAATTGGCTTCGCCGCGGTGCTGCACGCGGTGGTCAGTTTCTTGCTCACCCGCACCGATATCCGCACCGCATCGGACACCCTGGTCTGGCTCAACGGCTCCCTGAATTCCAGCAACTGGGACCGCGCCACGATCCTCGTCCTCGCCCTGCTGCTGCTGATCCCCGCGGCGGCCGTCCTGTCCCGGGGGCTGCAAGGACTGGAACTGGGCGACGATACCGCCGCCAGTCTCGGCATCCGGGTCGAACCATCGCGGCTAGCTCTGATCACCGTCGGAGTGGCCCTGGCTGCCGTTGCCACCGCCGCCGCCGGGCCGGTGGCGTTCGTCGCCTTCCTCGCCGGCCCGATCGCGCGCCGCCTCGTGAAGGGCGCCGTGTCTCTCACCGCGGCCGGACTGGTGGGCGCGGTGATAGTTCTCGCCGCAGACTTCGTGGCAGCCAACATGATTCCCGGTGTGTCACTTCCGGTCGGCGTAGTAACAGGCGTCCTCGGCGCCCCGTTCCTGCTGTGGCTGCTCGTGACCGCCAACAGGACAGGACAGGGAGGCTGAAATGGCGTTGACAGCCAGCGAGCTGACACTCGCATACGACGACCGCAAAGTGGTCCAGGACCTCACCGTCGAGCTGCCGGCCGGCAAGGTCACGGTGATCGTCGGGGCCAACGCCTGCGGCAAGTCCACCCTGCTGCGCGGCCTGGCCCGCCTGCTGAAGCCGTCGGCCGGCGTCGTCAACCTCGACGGCAAGGACATCCACTCGCTGTCCACCCGCACCGTCGCGCGGATCCTCGGGCTGCTTCCGCAAACACCGGTAGCCCCGGATGGGATCACCGTCGCCGACCTGGTGGGTCGCGGCCGCTACCCGCACCAGGGCTGGTTCCGGCAGTGGACCAACGACGACGACGTCGCCGTCGCCTCCGCCCTCCAAGCCACCGACACCCTTGAGCTCGCTGACCGCTTTGTCGATGAATTGTCCGGTGGGCAGCGGCAGCGGGTCTGGATCGCGATGGCCCTGGCCCAGCAAACCGACATCCTGCTGCTGGATGAACCCACCACCTTCCTCGACGTCACCCACCAGGTGGAAGTACTGGATCTGATCACCGACCTGAACCGGCGCGACGGCACCACGGTGGCCATCGTGCTCCACGACCTGAACCTCGCCGCACGCTACGCCGATCACCTCATCGCCATGAAGGACGGCCAGATCGCCGCGCAGGGCAGTCCCGCCGAGGTGGTGACCGAGGAGACCGTCACCTCGGTTTTCGGTCTGCAATGCCGCGTCATCCCGGACCCCGTATCCGGCACACCCATGGTGGTGCCGGTCGGCCGGCACCACTCAGGCGACGGAGCTACTCAGTCGTCACCCAAAACGTCCACCGGGCAGGGGTTCCTGCCTAATCCGCAGGACACGCTGTCCGCGCACCACCTGGAGGCAGCAACATGACCGAAGTCAGCAACCGCACGGCCCGACGGAGCGAGCGCGCACCACAGCGCACCGATGGAACCGTTTCGGCGGTATCAGCCTTCGACGTCGTCGTCACCCGGGTGCAGCGCCTCAGCGACAACTTCCAACGCATCACCTTCGGCGGGTCCTGCCTGAGGGACTTCGGGGTGCAGGGGGCAACGCTGGACCTGCGGATCAAAGTCATGATCCCCGCCACCCGCGACGACGATGCCCCCCGCGTGAACATGCGGGAACTCCTCGAGTCACCGCCCGAGGGATCGGGCTGGTATCAGCGGTGGCTCGCAATGGACCCCGCAGAGCGCGGCGCCATGCGCACCTACACCGTCAGGGCGGCCCGGTGCGATGGCGACCAGCCAGAGATCGACGTCGACTTCGTGATGCACTTCGATGCTGAGGGGAACGGGGGGCCGGCGTCGCTGTGGGCCGCCGCCGCCACCCCCGGCGATCGGATCTGGCTGATCGGCCCGAACGTCCACGCCGCCACCTGCACCACCGCCGGCTCCTACGGCGGG
>NZ_ASZW01000158.1:0-891 GCF_000468215.1 Arthrobacter sp. CAL618
CCGACGTCGGCGGGCACGCCTTCCTTGAAGTGCCGGACCACGCAGATTTCCAGGCTGTGTCCACCACCTCAGCGGTGGAAATCATCTGGCTCGCCCGGGGGGAACGCCCCCACGGTGAACTGCTGGACGCGGCGGTCCGGGATACGGTTCGGGTGCCCGGCTGGGTGTCGCTGGCCGCGCCGTTCGCCGTCGGAGTCGATGCCAGCTCCCGCGCCGGGCTGACCCTCGCCGCCGCTGCCGCAGCCACAGCAGGCCCCGAGCCGGAAGAAGTGAACATTGACGAAACGATCCTGTGGGAAACCCCGCAGCGGCTGAACGCGTCAACGCTGAATTCCTCGCTGAACCCGGACCGGCCCTCCGGTGCGCTCCCGTTCTATGCCTGGATCGCGGGCGAGGCCGCGGTGGTCCGTGGGCTGCGGCGTTATCTGGTGCGCGACGTCGGGATTGACCGCAAGCAGGTGGCCTTCATGGGGTATTGGCGCAGGGGTCGATCCGAACTTGGCTAGTCGCCACGCCGTGATCTGTGTAACGAAATTATAACTTCTCGGCTAAGCACTCTATTCTTATAGGGAGCCATCCGCATCATTGTGGCTCCCGGACTGCACGCCTAACCCTGTCAGCAGCCGGCCCCCAATTCACCGTGGCAGGGGTGGAGGACCCATCTTCGGCAGTTTTCTGCCTTGGGGTGCAGCCCTTCGCAAACCACTCTTCCGCTCACTGGAAGAGCAGCAGTGGGCCGAGTCAACTCTTGCTCGAATCCGACAGCTAACTTCACCGGCGTTGCAGAGAGGCTCCTGTTTTGCTCCAGCCGGTCACGTCCGGACGCCGCCGCGCGTCCGCCCCGCCTAAGTCCACCTTGAAATCCAACCGCCGGTCAGCTGTGCTGGCCGT
>NZ_ASZW01000158.1:901-5974 GCF_000468215.1 Arthrobacter sp. CAL618
GGCGGGCCTCGTTCTCACCGCAGCCTTTCCCTCCCCAGAGGCTTCCCCCTCGGCAGCCCCTACCGCCGGAACCGGCCCCGCCGTAGCCTCACCGGTTACTGCTGACGCTGAAGCAGAAATTGATTTCAGCAAGGAGTCCCCGCTCGCGACGGCCGCAACCCCGAAGGCCAAAACCACTGTCCTGTCCAGCGACGCGGCAGCGTTCACCACCCCGATCAAGGGTGCCGAAATTGCTTCGTCGTTCGGCTACCGGGTGAACCCGATGGGCGGGTACGGCGACGAGCTGCACACCGGGACCGACTACTCAGGGGCTTGCGGTACGCCGGTCCTCGCATCACGCGCGGGCACCGTAGTGGAATCCGGGTGGCATGCCTATGGTGGTGGCCAGCGGATCGTGGTGGACCACGGCGGGGGCCTCCAAACCTCGTACAACCATCTCAGTGTGCTCGGCGTGACCGTGGGTCAGAAAGTGGGCAAAGCCGAGGGCCTGGGCGCCGTCGGCAGCACCGGCAACTCCACCGGATGCCACCTCCACTTCGAGCTACTGGTCAACGGCGAAAAAGTCGATCCCCAGACCCGGCTCTAACCCCGGCCCGGCCCTCGCGGCTTAGGGCTCCGGGTGGGTGACGACTGCTGGATCCTTCTTGCCGTAAGGCATCCGCAGCCGCAACGAATTAGCGTCCACGCGCAGGGCCATGTGGGTGCCCTTGCCGAGGGGGTCGCCGTCGAGCTGGATTTCCTGCGGCTCGTCGAGCTGGATCTCGGCTTCCTTGCACTGGAAGTACTCGAGCGATGGGTCCTTGCCCTTTCCGCGGGCAAACAGCTTACCCACGACGCCAAGCCAGCCGAGCCGGCCGGTGGGCGCCACGGTCATGATGTCCAGCAGGCCATCGTCAATCTTGGCGCCGGGGAAAATCTCCAGCCCGCCCATGATCTTGCCGCAGTTGCCGCCCATCACGCTGCGCAGCCGACGCTCGATGACCTCGCCGCCGTCCAGTGTGATCCGGGTGCGTGCAGGCTTGCCGCTCAGGTTCCGGATGCCGGCGTCGACGTAGGCCAGCCAGCCCACCTTGTCTTTGAGATCATCACGGGTGTCAGCCATGATCGACGCGTCAAACCCCAGCCCCGCCATCACCAGGAACACGTGCGAGTCCTGGGCGCGGTCAACCGTGACATGAACGACGTCGACGTTGCGTTCGGTGCCGAACAGGGCTGCCTTGGCGGCCTCCTGCGGATCGTCGACGGCGATGTCCAGGTTCCGGGCCAGCAGGTTGCCGGTGCCGAGCGGGATCAGCCCCAGTGCGATGCCGGTGCCGTTGACGACCTCGGCCACGCAGCGGACCGTTCCGTCACCGCCAGCGGCGATCACCACGTCCACGCCGGCGTCGACGGCTTCCTGTGCCTGGCCACGGCCGGGGTCATCAACCGATGTCTCCAGGTACAGCACCTCGTCCCACCCCTCGGCAGCGCAGAGCTCCGAAACGATCGCACGAATATCAGCCCCGGTGTTCTTGACCGGGTTGATGATCAACGCGGCGCGCTTGGTCCGAGTGTCGGAGGGCTGGGTCATGATGTCCTTCTCAGGTTGTGGGGAGGGGAGCGGGGGTGCACTGCAAAAAGTTATCAGTCTGCTTGCAATGCCACCTTATCGCGCGGCGGGAGCAGGTAGCCTCTTCTAGTGGAATTCTCTCAACGATATGTGGCCCTCGGTGATTCGTTTACGGAAGGCGTCGGCGACTGGCATGAAGCCAGCCCCAATGGGGTGCGGGGGTGGGCTGACCGGGTGGCCGAGCAACTGATCCTTGCCGACAGCTCCTGGGGATACGCGAATCTCGCCGTCCGCGGCAAGAAAGTGCGCCAGGTCCTCGACGAACAGGTTGACCGGGCCCTGGCCATGCAGCCCACGCTGATCACCATCTACGCGGGTGGCAACGACATTCTGCGGCCGCGGATCGACATTGACGCGCTGATGGCCGCCTACGACGACGGCGTGGCCCGCCTTGCGAGCTCGGGCGCCGCCGTGGTGCTGTTTACCGGTTTTGATTCGGTGGGGTCGGCGGTGTTCGGCAAGACCCGCGGGCGGACGGCCATCTATAACGAACTGGTCCGTGAAATTGCTGACCGGCACCACGCCGACGTGGTGGACTACTGGCGGTTCAGGGAGTTCCAGAATTGGGGCTATTGGGACACTGACCGGATGCACATGTCCGCCGCCGGACACACCCTTATGGCCAGGCGGGTGCTCGAAGTGTTGCGGGCCTCCCACGAGATCGACCTGCCCGAGCTGGAGGCCGCGCCGGCGTCGTCGCGGATAGATCAGCTACGAGCGGACGCCCAGTGGGCGCGCGACTATCTGTCGCCGTGGGTGGGGCGGCGCCTGCGCGGCGTGTCTTCGGGGGATGTGCTGACGGCCAAGTACCCGGAGCTCACCCGCCCGGCGTGGGCCTAGGGTCCCAGCCGGCCCGCGGGGCACCGGTGGCAAACGGTGTCTGTGCCAGAATGGCGGGATGAGTGGTGTCCGATGGCTGAATCCCGAGGAGCGGCAAGCCTGGCTTGCGCTCTACGCCGTCACGACCATGCTCCCTGGCACGCTGGACGCCCACCTGTTCCGGCAGGCCAAGATCACCCTGTTCGATTATCACGTCCTGGCGATGCTTTCCGAGACTGATGACCTCACCCTCGCGATGAGTGAACTCGCTGCCCGGTCGAATGCGTCACTGTCCCGCCTGAGCCATGTGGTGAAGAAACTTGAGCAGCGCGGCTGGGTGTCCCGGTGCCCCAGCGCCAGCGATGGTCGGGTCACCACCGCCCGGATCACCGAGGACGGGCTGACGAATCTGCAGTTACTGGCCCGCGAGCATGTTGACCATGTACGGGAATCGGTCTTCGACGCGTTGACCGACGACGACGTCCGCGACCTGGAGCGGATTGGCAAGAAGATCCTGGCCCGCCTCGACAGTACCCACTGGATCCTGAATCAACCCACACCTGGAGTGCAACCATGAACCGACCGTCCGTCCTTGCGATCGTTCTCGCAGGCGGTTCGGGTGGACGGTTGGGGCCGCTGACGGATAAGCGTGCCAAACCGGCGCTGCCCGTCGCCGGCTCCTACCGCCTGATCGACATCCCCCTCTCCAACCTGCACCACAGCGGCTTCTCGGATGTGTGGATGGTGCAGCAGTACCAGCCGAACTCGCTCAACGACCATCTGGCCAATGGCCGGCCGTGGGATCTGGACCGCACCAACGGCGGGCTGCGTGTCCTGCCGCCGTTTGAGGGCAGGGAAGGGGAGGGCTTCGCGGACGGAAACGCCGATAGCCTGTTCCGGCAGGCAGCGTTTATCCGCGAGTTCGACCCCGATCTGGTGCTGCTCCTGAGCGCCGATCACCTGTACCAGCTGGACTTCCGCGATGTCGTCCAAACCCATCTGGAGGCCAAAGCCGCCGCGACAATCGTGACCACACACTTCGACGGCGACGCCTCCAACCACGGTGTGGTCGAGGTGTCCGGCGGCGCCGTCACCGGCTTCGAGTACAAGCCCGACAAGCCCAAGACCACCCTGGTGGCCACCGAAGTCTTCCTATTCGATGCCGCGCACCTGCTCGACACCCTGGAACTGCTGGAGAAGGAAGAGGGCGGCCTCGACGACTACGGCGACCAGCTGCTGCCCCACCTGGTGCAGCATTCAACAGTGGTGGAACACCGCCTTGAAGGGTATTGGCTCGATCTTGGTACCCCCGAGAACTACCACCGGGCGCACATGGAACTGCTTGACGGCGAGGGTCTGGCCTTCGACCACCCGGCCTGGCCCATCCTCACCAGCAGCTCCCAGCGCCTGCCCGGGTTTGTCGGGAAAGGTGCGGTCGTGGCCGACTCGCTGTTGGCTCCGGGCAGCCGCGTCCTCGGCGAAGTCAGCCACAGCGTGATTGGGCCGGACACGGTGGTGGAGGCGGGCGCCGTCGTCGTCGATTCGATCCTGCTGAACGGGGTCACCGTTCCCTCCGGAGCCCGGATTGTGCGGTCCATTGTTGACTCCGGTGCCACGCTCGACGCCGGAGCACAGGTGGGCGACGACGACGTCGTGACGGTGGTAGACCGCAACGGCGATTGGTCTTAACCCCCGGCAGCTCCTAGAATAGGAGGGCATCAGGTGGCGGAGCGTGCGCAATTGCTCCGATTCTTGGGAACATATCTTCCGGGGAATCGGTAGTTAGGGGCTCAAGTTGCGCGAAAACCGCTAATCATCCCGACAGTTTCGGCTGTCGTTTGGGGCGCCCCTGATTGCATTCCCAGCAGACAAGACTGCTGGTTCTAGGTATTTTCATTAACTCTTTGGAGGATCGTCATGGCAGCTCACTGCCAAGTGACTGGAGCCGAGCCGGGCTTTGGGCACAGCATTTCCCACTCACACCGCCGCACCAAGCGCAGGTTTGACCCGAACATCCAGAAGAAGCGCTACTGGGTTCCGTCCCTGCGCCGCAACGTCACGCTGCAGGTTTCGGCCCGCGGCATCAAGACCATCGATGTGCGCGGAATTGACGCCGTCGTCGCGTCGATCCTGGCTCGGGGAGTGAAGCTCTAATGGCAAAAGATAAAGACGTACGCCCGATCATCAAGCTGAAGTCGACGGCCGGCACGGGGTACACCTACGTGACCCGCAAGAACCGCCGTAACGACCCGGACCGCATGGTTCTGATGAAGTACGATCCCAAGATCCGCAAGCACGTCGAATTCCGAGAGGAGCGCTAAACACATGGCTAAGAAGTCTAAAATTGCCCGCAACGAACAGCGCAAGGTAATTGTTGAGCGCTACGCCGAGAAGCGCCTCGAGCTGAAGAAGACGCTGGTTGACCCCAACGCGACTGACGAAGCCCGCGAAGCTGCACGCCTCGGACTGCAGAAGCTGCCCCGCAACGCGTCGCCAGTACGCCTCCGCAACCGCGACCAGATCGATGGCCGCCCCCGCGGAACGCTGCAGAAGTTCGGTATCTCCCGTGTTCGCTTCCGCGACATGGCTCACCGCGGCGAGCTGCCCGGTGTGACCAAGTCCAGCTGGTAACTCCGGCTGGCTGG
>NZ_ASZW01000159.1:0-19127 GCF_000468215.1 Arthrobacter sp. CAL618
GCGACCGGGCCGACGTCGACGATCACCGCATAATGCGGGTGGTGACCAACTAGATCTTGCGGCTCAGAATGGCCTGCTTGACCTCAGCAATGGCCTTGGTGACCTGAATGCCACGGGGGCAGGCTTCGGTGCAGTTGAACGTGGTGCGGCACCGCCACACACCTTCCTTGTCATTCAGGATCTCGAGGCGCATGTCGCCGGCATCGTCGCGCGAGTCGAAGATGAACCGGTGGGCGTTCACGATCGCTGCTGGGCCAAAGTACTGGCCATCGGTCCAGAAGACCGGGCAGGACGAGGTGCACGCGGCGCACAGGATGCACTTGGTGGTGTCGTCGAAGCGTTCGCGCTCCTCGGAGGACTGCAGACGCTCCTTGGTGGGCTCGTGGCCGCGGTTGACCAGGAACGGCATGACCTCACGGAATGACTGGAAGAACGGTTCCATGTCGACAATCAGATCCTTCTCCACGGGGAGGCCCTTGATGGGTTCCACCAGGATGGGCTTCGACGTGTCGAGATCCTTCAGCAGGGTCTTGCAGGCCAACCGGTTACGGCCGTTGATCCGCATGGCGTCGGAGCCGCACACCCCGTGGGCGCAGGAGCGCCGGAAGGTTACCGTGCCGTCATGCTCCCACTTGACCTTGTGAAGGGCATCGAGCACGCGGTCCGTGCCGTACATGGTGAGGTTCCACTCGTCCCAGTGGGCCTCGTCCGAGACCTCGGGGTTGTACCGGCGGACCTTGAGCGTGATGTCGAACGTCGGGATTTCTCCGCCGCCGCCGATTCCCGGCGCGAGCTCGATTTTGGAGGCTGGTTCTCTTTCGACTGTTTCGGTGCTCATTAGTACTTACGCTCCATGGGCTGGTAACGGGTAAAGACAACCGGCTTGGTCTTCAGACGCACGCCGGATGTTTCGGTGGCCGTTGGATCTTTGTATGCCATCGAGTGGGTCATGTAGTTCTCGTCGTCCCGCTCGGGGAAATCTTCGCGGAAGTGGCCCCCGCGGGATTCCTTCCGGTGCAAGGCAGCGGCGGTCATGACCTTGGCCATGTCGAGCAGGAAACCCAGCTCGACGGCTTCCAGCAGGTCAAGGTTGAAACGCTTGCCCTTGTCCTGGACGGTGACGTGCTTGTACCGCTCTTCGAGACCATCGATGACGCTGAGCGCCTCCAGCAGGGTCTCCTCGGTGCGGAATACCTGGACATTGGCGTCCATGATGTCCTGCAGTTCCTTGCGGATCTGCGCCACCCGTTCGCCACCCTCGGAGCTGCGCATCGTGTCCAGCAGCGACTGCGTTTCCGTGAGGGGGTTCTCGGGGATTTCGATGAAGTCGGCGGTCAGCGCGTATTCGGCCGCGTAGATCCCGGCACGCTTACCGAACACGTTGATGTCCAGCAGCGAGTTGGTGCCCAGGCGGTTCGAGCCGTGCACCGACACACACGCCACTTCACCGGCGGCGTACAGGCCCGGCACCACGGTGTCGTTGTCCTGCAGCACCTCCGCCTTGATGTTGGTGGGGATGCCACCCATCGCGTAGTGGGCCGTGGGGAACACGGGGACCGGCTCGGTGTACGGTTCCACACCCAAATAGGTCCGCGCGAACTCGGTGATGTCCGGAAGCTTGGCATCAATGTGAGCGGGTTCCAGGTGGGTGAGGTCCAACAGGACGTAATCCTTGTTGGGGCCGCAACCGCGGCCTTCCCGCACCTCGTTGGCCATGGAACGGGCCACAATGTCGCGGGGTGCCAGGTCCTTGATGGTGGGGGCGTAGCGCTCCATGAAGCGCTCACCCTCCGAGTTACGCAGGATCGCGCCCTCGCCGCGGGCAGCCTCCGAGAGCAGGATGCCCAGACCGGCCAGGCCGGTCGGGTGGAACTGGAAGAACTCCATGTCTTCCAGGGGGATGCCACGGCGGAAGGCGATGCCCATGCCGTCACCGGTCAGGGTGTGCGCGTTGGAGGTGGTCTTGTAGACCTTGCCGACGCCGCCGGAGGCGAAGATGATCGACTTGGCCTGGAACACGTGCAGCTCGCCCGTGGCCAGATCGTAGGAGACAACTCCGGCAACCCTGGTCTGCAGCTTGGTCACGCCGTCGACAGTCACTTCCTCCTGAACGGTCAGGAGGTCGAGGACGTAGTACTCGTTGTAGAACTCGACGTTGTGCTTGACACAGTTTTGGTAAAGCGTCTGGAGGATCATGTGACCGGTGCGGTCAGCCGCGTAGCAGGACCGGCGGACGGGGGCCTTGCCGTGGTCACGGGTGTGACCGCCGAAGCGACGCTGGTCGATCCGGCCTTCGGGTGTGCGGTTGAACGGCAGGCCCATCTTCTCAAGGTCGAGCACGGCGTCAATGGCTTCTTTCGCCATTACCTCCGCAGCGTCCTGGTCAACCAGATAATCGCCACCCTTGACGGTGTCGAAGGTGTGCCATTCCCAGTTGTCTTCCTCAACGTTCGCCAGGGCCGCGCACATGCCACCCTGCGCCGCGCCAGTGTGGGAGCGGGTCGGGTACAGCTTGGTCAGTACTGCCGTCTTCGCGCGCTGACCGGATTCGATGGCGGCGCGCATACCGGCGCCGCCGGCACCCACGATTACGACGTCGTACTTGTGGACCTGCATACGTGTTGTTCTTTCTGTTGTTACCGAACGGCCGCGCCGGCGGCCGGAAGCGTCGAGAGCCCTACGGGGCCGGGCAGTATGGCGCTACATGCGCCACGCCGTCGATCACGGGGCACGGATCGAAGGTGAAGATCACCAGGGTGCCGAGCACGATGATAACGACGGTGGAGGCGTAAAGAACGCTCTTGAGCCAGAACCGGGTGGAGTCCTTCTCGGCGTAGTCGTTGATGATGGTGCGAACACCGTTGGTGCCGTGCAGCATGGCCAGCCACAGCATCACCAGGTCCCAGATCTGCCAGATGGGACTTGCCCACTTGCCTGCGACGAAGCCGAAGTCGACACCCTTGATGCCGTCGCCGTCGATCAGCGAGGTCCACAGGTGGACGAAGATCAGCACCACCAGGATGACGCCGGAGACCCGCATAAACAGCCAGGCCACCATTTCAAAGTTGCCCTTGCTGGCACCAGTGCGCGTGTACTCGGGCGCAACGCGTCCCGAGCGGGGACTTTCAATTACTGGGTTAGTCATGGCTTAACCTCCGAAGACAACCGCGAGATGACGGATGGAGAACGCGACCATGGTGACTGCCCACAGCCCGACGACGCCCCAGAGCAGCTGACGCTGATACTTGGGGCCTTTTTTCCAGAAGTCGATCAGGATGACGCGCAGACCATTGAACGCGTGGAACACGATCGCTGCTACCAACCCAAGTTCGCCCAGGCCCATGATGGGGTTCTTATAGGACTCGATCACTGCGTCATAAGCCTCGGGGGACACGCGCACCAACGAGGTGTCAAGCACATGGACCAGGAGGAAGAAGAAGATCACTACTCCGGTAATACGATGGGCTACCCAGGACCACATGCCTTCACGGCCGCGATAAAGGGTGCCTGCTGGTGTCTTCGACACTGAAATAACCTCCCCTGCAACGCCCGGCGTTTGCGTGTCTGCCACGCAGGTAAGACGCCGATGCGAAAGCACTCTTCACTTGATCCTAATGTAGGCTCCGTCACCTGCGCAGACAATTTAGGCTTCCCTACGCTGTGACATTCTTAACAGGGGCTATGGTGGCGGGCCTCTTGACAGGCGCCGACCGGGTCAACGCACGCCGCGAACGCGTTGAGCCGCGAGAATTTTGTGGAGTGCACTACCGTGGAAACGATGACTACGCAAAGGGCTGGTGCCCAAAATCCAGACGAGGCGCTCCGACGTTTCTACGGCGTAATACCCGCCGGAGGGGTCGGGACGCGTCTCTGGCCGCTGTCGCGGGCCGCTGCTCCCAAATTTCTGCACGACCTGACCGGATCCGGCAGTACCCTGATCCGTGCCACCTACGATCGGCTCGGGCCCCTGACCGGGGACCGCATCATGGTGGTCACCGGGAAGGTGCACCGTCGTGCAGTCCTGAAGCAAATCCCGGAAATCCAGGACGCCAATCTGGTCCTGGAGAGTGAGCCCAAGGACTCCGCGGCGGCGATCGGCCTTGCTGCAGCGATCCTGTACCAACGCGACCCCGAGATCATCATGGGCTCCTTCGCAGCCGATCAGGTCATCACCCCGGTCGAGGTGTTCCAGGAGGCAGTCCGCGAGGCGATCCACACCGCAGCGCAGGGGTATATCGTCACCATTGGAATCAAGCCCACCCTCCCCGCCACCGGATTTGGGTACATCAGGGCCGGCAGGAACCTCCACATCGAGGGTGCGCCCAGCGCCCACGCCGTCATTGAGTTCGTCGAGAAACCTTCCGAAGAGGTGGCGCGCGGCTACCTTGAGACCGGAGATTACAGCTGGAACGCCGGGATGTTCGTCGCCCCGGTGGCACTGATGCTCCGCCACCTGGAAGCGAACGAGCCCGAGCTCTACACCGGCCTGACCGAGATTGCCCGGGCCTGGGATACCCCATCACGGGTCGAGGTTGCCCGGCGGGTCTGGCCTACCCTCCCGAAGATCGCCATTGACTACGCTGTCGCTGAACCGGCCGCCGCTGCCGGCGACGTCGCAATGATTCCCGGAAACTTCAGCTGGGACGACGTCGGGGACTTCGCCGCCATCGGTCGCCTGAACCCGGCCATCGAAAACAGCAAGCTGACCGTGATGGGCGAAGGGGCCAGGGTGTTCTCCGACAACGCCTCGGGCATCGTCGTCTCGGATACCAAACGGGTGATCGCGTTGATCGGAATCGACGACGTCGTTATTGTCGACACCCCCGATGCCCTGCTCGTGACCACCAAGGAGCACGCCCAGGAAGTGAAAAAGGCCGTCGAGCACCTGCGCGCCAGCGGCGAAACCGACGTCCTGTAGCTCCACTGGGGTGCATCCGGACGCTTCATGCTGCCACACAGTTCTATGGTGTGGACCGGCTGTGGCTAGGCTGGAGTGGTGCAAACCAACCGCAGTGCGCCACCCGTTCCGTCAGCAGCCCCTCCCATCGGCGTGTGGCTTGCCCCCATGCTCGAGGAGCTGACCCGGTTCCGACGCGATCTGCACATGCACCCCGAACTTTCGCACAAGGAATACCGCACCACAGACCAGCTGGTCGAACGCCTGGCGGCGGCAGGGTTGGCGCCGCAGCGGCTCGAATATACGGGCCTCTACGTCGACATTGGTGAAGGCCCCATCCGCTTGGGGCTGCGCGCCGACATTGACGCGCTGCCGGTACTTGAAGAGACAGGGCTGCCGTATGCCTCGGCGTCGACCGGCATCGCCCACGCCTGCGGGCACGACATCCATGCGACGGTGATGCTCGGCGTTGCGCTGGTCCTGGCGAAAATGCACGACGACGAACCGCTGGGCGGCCGCATCCGAGTCATCTTCCAGCCTGCTGAAGAGATGATGCCCGGTGGAGCGCTGGAAGTCATTGAGCAGGGAGTGCTCGCCGATGTGCCCCGCATTGTTGCGTTGCACTGTGATCCCCACATCGACGTCGGCCTCGTGGGTACCCGGATCGGCGCGATCACCTCCGCGTCGGACACCGTCCGGGTGGAGCTCACCGGGAGGGGCGGGCACACCTCACGCCCCCATCTGACCGAGGACCTGGTGTTCGCGCTGGCGAACATTGCCGTGAACGTTCCAGCCGTACTGTCCCGCCGAATCGACGTCCGCAGCGCCGTCTCGGTGGTTTGGGGGCAGATCCACGCTGGCAGCGCACCAAACGCGATCCCCGGCCACGGTTTCATGTCCGGCACCATGAGGTGCCTGGACGGGGAGGCCTGGGAGGCTGCCGGTGATCTGTTGGACAGTACCGTTCGCCAGATCGCCGCGCCCTTCGGCGTCGACGTCCACCTGGAACACACCCGCGGAGTGCCGCCGGTCATCAACACCGAGGGGGAGACCGGCCTGCTCGAAGCGGCGGCCCGGGCGGAACTGGGGCCGGACGCCGTCGTGCTCACCCCGCAGTCGATGGGCGGCGAAGACTTCGCCTGGATGACCCAGGCAGTGCCCGGCGCCATGATGCGTCTTGGCACACGCACCCACGGCGGCGAGACCTACGACCTGCACCGTGGCGATTACAACCCTGATGAACACGCCATCAGCTGCGGGGTCCGGGTGATGGCCAACGCGGCCCTCCGGGCCATCCGCGGCGTGAGGTACTAGGCCCCCTGGGATCGGGCCACCACCCGGGATAGATCCCGGGTGGTGGGGCTGGACGGAATAGAGCCGGTACGGGGCGGGTTACCCCCATGTGAGTACATCAGTGAATACCCGTCCGCCCCTGTCAGTCCTCGATCTCGCTACAGTGGGCGTCGGAAAGTCCTCCGGGCAGGCACTAGCCGACAGCACCACCCTTGCGCAGGCAGCCGACCGGTTGGGGTTCAGGCGCTTCTGGGTTGCCGAACACCACAACATGCCCGCCGTTGCGTCCACCTCCCCGCCCGTCCTGATGGCGCATCTGGCGTCAAGGACCGAGCGGATCCGGCTTGGCTCCGGGGGAGTGATGCTCCCCAACCATGCGCCATTTGTGGTCGCCGAGCAGTTCGCGCTGCTCGAAGCGCTCTACCCGAACCGGATTGACCTGGGCATCGGCAGGGCCCCCGGCACGGATCAGGCCACGGCGATGGCGCTGCGGCGGCAAGCCGGTGGTCTTGGCGTGGAAGAGTTCCCCCAGCACGTCCTCCAGGTAATGAGCCTGCTCGGCGACCACCGATCGCCGGATCAGGCGCTGAATCTGGTTGCAACGCCGTCGGCAACCAGTTCCCCCGAGGTCTGGCTGCTGGGCTCCAGCGGATATTCCGCGCAGCTCGCCGGCATGCTCGGCGTCCGGTACAGCTACGCCCATCACTTCGGCAACGAGGACCCGGCAGCCATCATGAACCTCTACCGGTCCAACTTCCAGCCCTCCCCGGTCCTCGATGAGCCGCACTCCATGCTGGCCACGTCGGCGCTCACCGCCGACACCGAGGAGGAAGCGCAATACCTGGCCGGCCCCGCCCGGATCATGGCGTTGGCTCTCCGTTCCGGGCAGCTGGGCCCGATCGTCTCCCCTGAAGCCGCCGCGGCCCGCGTTCTCACGGACCAGGAACTTATGGTGCTCGATCATCTCCCGGCCATCAAGGCAGTGGGCACACCGGCACAGGTGGTCCAACGCCTCGATGACCTGGTCCAGCGCACTGGGGTGAACGAGCTGATGGTCACCGGAACCACGTACGACGTCGCCTCCCGGATCTCCTCGTTGGAGGCGCTGAGCGCGGCGTGGTCCGAGAGTGTTTCCAACGCAATACCCGTTGGTAACAAATCCTGAACAATGTGATTTCCGTCGCCTGATTTGGTAGGTGCGAGGCCGGCACGCCGCTAGAGTATGCTCATATCGTGCCGGCCCCGGCACGGCCCAGTGCCTACGAAAAATCAGTGAAAACAGAGCTCTGCACACGTTCGCGTGGTAACGGGCGGTCACTCATTGAGGTCTTCAGCCGTGGGGCCCATTTCTTTCTGGAGGAATTTTGAAGAACTCACAGCGCACCACTACGCGCCTCAACAACAAGACGGCCCTCTCAGCCGCGATGCTTGGTGTTTCGGCACTGCTGATCGCAGGTTGCGGCGCGGCACCTGAAGACACCGCAGGCTCGGATGAGAGTGCCGAAGCAACTGCAGCCTCGATTGACTACACCGGTTGCATCGTCTCTGACCAGGGCGGTTTCGACGACGAGTCGTTCAACCAGTCCAGCTATGAGGGCATCACCGCTGCCCAGGAAAACCTCGGCATTGAGGTCCGCCAGGCCGAGTCGCAGGCCGAGACTGACTTCGGACCGAACGTCAACTCGATGGTCACCGAGGGTTGCGACATGATCGTCACCGTCGGTTTCCTGCTTTCGGCGACCACTGCAGAGGCAGCCGAGGCAAACCCTGACACCAACTTCGCCATCGTCGATGACAACCAGATCGAGCTGCCGAACGTCAAGCCGATCATCTACGACACGGCCCAGGCCGCCTTCCTCGCTGGCTACACCGCAGCGGGCACCACCGAGACCGGAACTGTTGCCACCTACGGCGGCATCCAGATTCCGACCGTCACCATCTTCATGGACGGTTTCGCCGATGGCGTTGCCTACTACAACGAGCAGAAGGACGCCGACGTCCAGCTGCTCGGTTGGGACAAGGAAGCTCAGACCGGTACCTTCACCGGCGACTTCGAGTCACTCGCCAACGGTAAGACCAACACCGAAAACTTCATCAACGAAGGCGCCGACATCATCATGCCGGTTGCCGGTCCGGTTGGTGCAGGCACCATTGAGGCCGTCGAGGAAGCCAACGCCGACGGCGCCGACGCCAAGGTGATCTGGGTTGACTCCGACGGATTCCTGACCGTCAACGCCGGTAACGAGTACATCCTGACCTCGGTCATGAAGCTCATGGGCGAGGCAGTTGAAGAAGTTATCAGCACCGACGTTGATGACAGCTTCGATAACACCCCGTACGTTGGCACCCTCGAAAACGGTGGCGTGGCCCTTGCACCATTCCACGACCAGGAGGACGCCGTGTCCGAAGAACTGATGGCCGAACTGGAAGAGATCGAGGCCGGCATCATTTCAGGGGACATCGTTGTGGAATCTGAAGCCAGCCCACAGCAGTAACAGCTCTGGCATAACGCGNGCGTTTTGCGTTTAGGCTGGTGACCAGCGAAATCTTATCGACCAGTTCAGCGGCTCCCTCCGCTGTTATCTGGTCCTGACCCAGAACAGGTGGTTGGAGTCCGTTGCTGCTCGAACTGCAGGGAATAACAAAGAGGTTTGGCACCCTGGTGGCCAACGACTCCATCGATCTGATCGTCAAACCGGGCGAAGTGCACTGCCTGCTGGGCGAAAATGGCGCAGGCAAGTCCACCCTGATGAATGTCCTCTATGGACTTTACGAGCCTACCGAGGGCAGCATTCTGCTCGACGGAAAGGAAGTGACCTTTAATGGTCCGGGTGATGCGATGGCCGCGGGAATCGGCATGGTGCACCAGCACTTCATGCTGGTCCCGGTCTTCACCGTCGCCGAGAATGTGGCGCTCGGGGACGAGTTCACCCGCGCCGGTGGGATCCTCGATCTGGAGAAAACCCGTGCCAAGATCCGGGACATCTCCGAACGGTACGGGTTCGACGTCGACCCCGATGCACTGATCGAGGACCTCCCCGTAGGCGTCCAGCAGCGGGTCGAGATCATCAAGGCCCTCGTTCGCAACGCGAGCATCCTGATCCTCGATGAACCCACAGCAGTCCTGACCCCCCAGGAAACCGACGAACTCATTGAAATCATCGGGCAGCTCAAAGCAGCAGGCACAGCCATTGTGTTCATCTCGCACAAGCTGCGGGAGGTCCGCGCCGTCTCCGACGTGATCACCGTGATCCGCCGCGGCGCGGTGGTGAGCAGCGTTGCACCGAGCACCAGCACCACCGACCTCGCGAACATGATGGTCGGCCGCCAGGTCAGCCTGAGCCTTAACAAGGCACCAGCGACCCCGGGAGAACGCACCTTCCAGGTCCGGAACCTCACGGTCCTGTCCGCCACCGGGCAGCGCCTGGTCGACGACGTCACGTTCGACATCGCCGAAGGAGAGATCCTTGCCGTCGCGGGCGTCCAGGGCAATGGGCAGACCGAACTGACCGAAGCGATCATGGGCCTGCAGTCCCATACCAGCGGCTCAATCACGCTCAAGGGCACCGAGCTGATCGGGATGAAAGCCAGCCAGGTGATCCGGCAGGGCGTCGGCTTCGTTCCCGAGGACCGCACGGTCGACGGGCTGGTCGGGAGTTTCTCCGTCGCCGAGAACCTGATCCTCAACTGGTACAACGAACCCCCCTTTGCCAAGGGCCTGGCCATGAAACCCGCGGTGGTGCAGGCCAACGCCACAGCGAAGATCGAAGAATATGACGTGCGTACCCAGTCAGCCGACTCTGCTGTGGGCACGCTGTCCGGCGGAAACCAGCAAAAGGTGGTGCTGGCACGCGAACTTTCACGGCCACTGCACCTGTTCATCGCTTCCCAGCCCACCCGGGGCGTCGACGTCGGTTCCATCGAGTTCCTGCATAAGCGCATTGTCCAGGAGCGCGACGGCGGCACCCCGGTGATGATCGTGTCCACCGAGCTCGACGAAATCAGTGAACTTGCTGACCGGATCGCCGTGCTGCATCGCGGAAAGCTGATGGGTGTGGTCCCCGGAGACACCACTCGTGACATCCTCGGATTGATGATGGCCGGAATGACGGCGGACGAGGCGTTTGGCCAGTCCGCAAAGGAGAAAAAATGAGTTCACAGTCGCAATCCGGCGATGCCTCACGCAGCGTCCTGCACCGGCTCATGGGCGGAAGCACACTGGTGGCACTGCTGTCGGTAGTGCTGTCGATCGTGCTCGGTGGGCTACTCATCGCAGTGACTGACGAGCGGGTCGCCGAGACGTCGTCGTACTTCTTCAGCCGCCCCGGCGACATGCTTTCGGCGGCCTGGGAAGCGGCCAGCGGTGCCTACATTGCCCTGTTCCAGGGCGCCGTGTTCAACCCTCGTGCCGATACCTTGGCCGCATCGATCCGGCCATTCACCGAAACACTCACCGTCGCGACCCCGCTGATCCTCGCCGGCCTCGGCGTGGCCATCGCGTTCCGCACCGGACTGTTCAACATCGGTGCCCAGGGCCAGATCATCATCGGCGCGACCTTCGCGGCCTGGGTAGGTTTCACCCTCGAACTGCCGCCAGGTATTCACCTGTTGATAGCAGTGCTCGCCGGGTTCATTGGTGGCGCCCTGTGGGGTTTCATCCCGGGCATTCTCAAGGCCCGCACCGGTGCCCACGAGGTGATTGTCACCATCATGCTCAACTATGTTGCCGTGTACCTGGTGGCCTACCTGCTATTCACACCGGCCTTCCAGAACCCCGGGTCGTCCAACCCCATCAGCCCCCGACTCGATGACTCGGCAATGTTCCCGCTGATCCTGGGATCCGGCTACCGATTGCATCTCGGTTTCCTCGTCGCAATTGCCGCGACCTACGGCGTGTGGTGGCTGCTGAACCGCTCAACCACCGGGTTCGAACTCCGTGCGGTCGGCGCCAACCCGCACGCCGCCCGTACCGCCGGTATCAGTGTGACCAAAGGGTACGTCGTGGTCATGATGCTCGCCGGCGGGCTTGCGGGACTTGCTGGCGTCGCCCAGGTCGCTGGCACCGAGAAGGTCCTCACGGGCGGTATCGCCGCCAGCTTCGGCTTCGACGCGATCACCGTCGCGCTGCTGGGCCGGTCCCACCCCTGGGGTGTCTTCTTCGCCGGGTTGTTGTTCGGCGCGTTCCGCGCCGGCGGGGTCCAGATGCAGACCCAGACCGGTACCCCCATCGACATTGTCTTGGTGGTGCAGTCACTGATCGTTCTCTTCATTGCGGCGCCACCCCTGATCAAAGCCATCTTCAGGATCGACCAGAAAAAGAAGAAAAAGAAGTCCAACAAGCCTGACCGGTCCGAGGACATCACCACCCCAACTGCAGCTGGAGGCCTGGCGTGAGCACCGCAACAGAAGCGCGGCCCAAGAGGCAGGCGCCAGGCGCAACAGTGAGGAACTGGAAAGCGCCCATCGGGTTCGGTATCGGCGCCCTGGTCGCCCTGCTGGTGTTTGCCGCGGGTAGCCCCGCCCAGACGGCGGTCTTCCGTATCTCCGACGATTCGGACCGGTTCCGGCTGGCCGATGTCGCGTTGCCCGCAACAGCGGTGGGTTGGTTCACCGCCGTCGCACTGACCCTGCTCGCGGTCTACGCGTTCCTGCAGGTCAGGAACGGCCGAAAGCTCAACAAATGGATCCCGATCATCTACGGTGTGCTGTTCATGATCGGTTTCCTCACCTGGGTGGTGGGAAGCGCCAACACTCCCAGCATCTCGCTGTCCGGCCTGATCGCGGGGTCGGTCACCCTCGCCATTCCGCTGATCTTCGGCTCCCTCTCGGGTGTCCTGTGTGAACGCGTGGGGGTAGTGAACATTGCGATCGAGGGTCAACTGCTGTCCGGCGCGTTTGCGGCGGCAGTAGCAGCCTCGATCTCCGGCAACGCCTACGTGGGGCTGATCGCCGCTGCTTTCGCCGGAACCATGGTTTCCCTGGTCCTCGCGGTGTTCAGCATCAAGTATTTCGTCAACCAGATCATTGTCGGCGTGGTTTTGAACGTGCTGGTTTCGGGCCTCACCGGGTTCCTCGCCTCGACTCTCCTGAGCCGCGACCCCGGCGCGTTCAACTCGCCGCCCAGCTTGCCCGATATCAGCATCCCGCTACTCTCCGAACTTCCGATCATCGGTGCGATCCTGTTCAAGCAGAGCATCGTCGGCTACCTCATGTATGTGGCAGTGATTGTGATCTACATCGGTCTCTTCCACACCAAGTGGGGTCTGCGCGTGAGGGCCGTCGGCGAGCACCCGCAGGCAGCGGACACCATGGGCATCAAGGTCAACTCGACCCGATTCTGGAACGTGTTGCTCGGCGGAGCAGTGGCCGGGTTCGGTGGAGCCTTCTTCACCCTCGTCTCCGTGAGTGCTTTCTCCAGGGATATGACGGCGGGCGCCGGCTATATTGCCCTGGCCGCACTGATCTTCGGGCGGTGGAACCCAATCGGAGCGTTCTTCGCAGCACTCCTCTTCGGCTTCTTCACCAACCTGCAGTACGTGCTATCCATCGTCGGCACGTCAGTGCCGAGCCAGTTCATGGCCATGCTCCCGTACATTGTCACCATTCTCGCCGTCGCTGGACTCGTCGGACGTTCCCGGCCCCCGGCAGCCAGCGGCACCCCGTACATGAAGGAGTGATCGTGACCTCGACGGCCCCTGAACCGGACCGGATTCCCTGGGACCAGCTCACCCAGGCCGCAACCGAAGCGATGCGCCGCGCCTATGTGCCGTACTCCAAGTTCCCGGTCGGTGCAGCAGCCCTGACCGATGACGGGCGTATCGTCTCCGGGTGCAATGTAGAGAACGCCTCCTACGGGTTGACCCTCTGCGCTGAGTGCTCACTGGTGAGCCAACTGCAAATGACCGGCGGCGGCAAGCTCGTCGCATTCAGCTGTGTTGACGGCGACGGCAACACCCTGATGCCCTGCGGGCGCTGCCGGCAGCTCCTGTACGAGTTCCGGGCGCCCGGAATGTTGCTCCTGACGGTCAGCGGCATCAAGACCATGGATGAGGTGCTCCCCGACGCGTTCGGCCCCGAGCACCTCGCCTGAAACTCAGCAAGCGGATCCCATGCCCACCAAGACTTATGAAGTAAAGGACACCCCCACTCATGTCTGAGCAGTTCGACGCCGTCGACATCATCCGGATCAAGCGGGACAAAGGCACCCTCAGCCCGGCGCAGATCGACTGGACCATCGACGCGTACACCCGCGGTGCCATCGCCGATGAGCAAATGGCCGCTCTCAACATGGCGGTCCTCCTTAACGGCATGAACCGTGAGGAAATCAGCCAGTGGACGACGGCGATGATAGCCTCCGGTGAGCGGATGGACTTCTCGTCGCTCGGCAAAGCCACCAGCGACAAACACTCGACGGGCGGCGTCGGCGACAAGATCACGCTCCCACTGGCACCCCTGGTCGCGGTCTTCGGGGTAGCAGTCCCGCAGCTCTCGGGGCGTGGACTGGGCCACACCGGGGGTACCCTGGACAAGCTGGAGTCCATCCCCGGCTGGCGCGCCGACCTGACAAACGACGAAATGATGCGCCAACTGGCCGACGTCGGGGCCGTGATCTGCGCTGCGGGAGCCGGTCTGGCGCCCGCCGACAAGAAGCTCTACGCGCTGCGTGACGTGACGGGTACGGTCGAAGCGATCCCGCTTATTGCCTCCTCAATCATGAGCAAGAAAATCGCCGAAGGCACAGGGTCGCTGGTGCTCGACGTCAAGGTCGGTAGCGGCGCGTTCATGAAGAATCTGGAGCAGGCCCGCGAGCTGGCGCGCACCATGGTCGCCCTGGGCCAGGACGCGGGCGTCAACACCGTTGCGTTGCTCACGAACATGGCGACCCCACTGGGCCTCACCGCAGGCAACGCCATCGAGGTTGAGGAATCGGTTGAGGTGCTGGCCGGCGGCGGCCCGCAGGACGTCGTCGAACTGACCGTCAGACTTGCGGAGGAAATGCTTGCCTGCGCCGGGGTGAAGGACGCGGATCCGGCCGCCGCGCTGCAGGACGGGCGCGCCATGGACGTGTGGAACAAAATGATCGAAGCCCAGGGCGGCGATCCCCGCGCAACCCTGCCGGTAGCCAAGGAATCCGAGACTATCTTTGCTCCCGCTGACGGGGTTCTGGTGGAACTGGATGCGCTGTCCGTTGGGGTTGCCGCCTGGCGCCTCGGCGCGGGACGAGCCCGTAAGGAAGATGCAGTGCAGGCAGGGGCCGGAATCCGGATGCACGCCAAGCCCGGTGCTCTGGTGCGGGCTGGCGAGCCGCTGATGACCCTGCTGACCGATACCCCCGAGAAGTTCGATCGGGCACGCGAGGCGCTCGACGGCGCCGTCGTCATTGCGCCCGAAGGATCCAGGCCCAATTATCAGCTGATCCTGGACCGTATCGCCGAGGCGTAACAGCCGCGCCGAGCGCGCCGCCGCCGGACTGTCCTGGCGGTGATGTCCCCCTGTGGGTGGATGCGGGCAGCCCAAAGATCAGCCGAACGGGCGACGCGGTCCGGGACCTCCTCGCCCTAACGTTGAGGTATCACGGCGACCGAACAACCTGGCCCGAACAACTTGGCCCGACCAACCTGGCATTGACACAACCGGGCCCAGCCCTGAGGGAAACAGGGGTTGTGTCAGGGGGTCCACCCATGGCGGCGACCCTCGGCGGATGGCATCGTGATAACTGTCGGACAGTCAGCAAGGGCGGAAAAGGGGGTAGATCGAACATGGACGCTGTCATCACAGCCCTGAACGCGGTCAGCACCTTCATCCTCAGCACCGCCGAGCAACCCTGGGTCTACCTCCTGGTGTTCATCTGCTGCACCGTCGACGGGTTCTTCCCGCCCTTCCCCAGCGAATCGGTGGTTGTCGGGCTCGCCTCACTAGTGCTCACCCAAGGTGTTCCCAACCCCTGGTTCCTGATAATTTCGGCGGGTCTCGGGGCGTTCATCGGCGACAACATTGCGTACGCGATGGGAAAAGCGATCGGCACCCGACGGTTCCGTTGGATGCGCTCGGCCCGCATGCAACGCTCCTTTGCCTGGGCCGGATATGAGCTGCAAAAGCGCGCTGCCTCACTGATCCTTGTGGCACGGTTCATCCCCATCGGGCGGGTGGCGGTGAACCTCACGGCAGGGGCCACCGGGTATTCACGCCGAAGCTTTGTTGGGCTCACCGCACTCTCGGCGGTGGTGTGGTCGACCTACTCGGTCGGCATTGGCGTCCTCGCAGGCTCCTGGTTCGAGCACAATCATCTGCTCGGCGTCATGGTAGCCATCGGGATCGCCGTCATTCTCGGGATCGTTGTGGACCGCATCATTGCAGCGGTCCGCGGCTCAACGCCGATGCGTCCCGAGCCGGCCAGGGTTCACTCGGACAGCAAGTAACGGTGCCGTGCCTGAACGGGCGCCTCAGCGCTAGTCCCCACAAAGCACCTCGCGTAAGGTAAGTGAAGTGACTGAGCCAATAATCTCCCCAGCGACCGACCTCTCCTTCGACCTGCGGAGCCTGCCCAAGGTGTCCCTGCATGACCACCTGGACGGCGGCCTGCGCCCGTCCACCATCATCGAACTAGCCGAAGCGGTTGGCCACCAACTGCCGTCCACCGATCCGGTGGCATTGGGCGAATGGTTCAGGGAATCAGCCAACTCCGGTTCCCTGGTCCGCTACCTCGAGACCTTTGACCACACCATCGCTGTCATGCAGACCCGCGAAGGCCTGATCCGCGTAGCCCGCGAGTTCGTTGAGGACCTGGCCGACGACGGCGTCGTCTACGGTGAGGTGCGCTGGGCCCCGGAACAGCACACCGCCAAGGGCCTCAGCCTTGACGAAGCCGTTGAAGCTGTCCAGCAGGGCCTCGACGAGGGCGTCGACGCAATCGTTGCCGGCGGCCGGGCCATCCAGGTGGGTCAGCTGATCACCGCCATGCGGCACGCAGACCGCGGCCAGGAAATCGCTGAACTGGCCGTTCGCCACCGCGACAAGGGCGCCGTCGGGTTCGATATTGCCGGCGCCGAGGATGGATTCCTGCCGTCCCGGTTCAAGGACGCGTTCACCTACCTGGCAGAACACCAGTTCCCGGTGACCGTCCACGCTGGCGAGGCCGCTGGTCTGGACAGCATCGTTGACGCCCTGGTTCACGGGCACGCGCTACGCCTCGGGCATGGGGTTCGGATCGCCGAAGACATCGAGATTGAATATGACGAGGACAGCGAAGAGCCCGAACTCGGCGTCGTCACCCTCGGCCAGGTGGCCGCCTGGGTACGCGACCGCGGCATCGTCCTTGAGGTGTGCCCCTCCTCGAACCTCCAGACCGGAGCCATCGCAGCGTTCGGCGGGGACATCGCCAGCCACCCCATCGACCTGCTGTTCCAGCTGGGATTCAAGGTGACCGTCAACACCGACAACCGCCTGATGAGCGGTGTCACCCTGACCGACGAGTTCGAGCTACTTTCCGAAACCTTCGACTATGACCTGGACGATCTGCTGGAGCTGACCCTCAACGCGGTCAACGCAGCGTTCCTGCCACTCGAAGACCGTGAGGCGCTTGCCGACTACGTCACCGAAGGTTTTCTTCGCGCCGATGCCTGAGTCGCCGCCGGGCTCCGCCTCGCCAGGAGGCCAGCATCCGCTGGACCGGCTGGTCGAGGTGGTAGCCCAGCTCCGGAAACACTGCCCCTGGATGGCTGAACTCACGCACGCTTCACTCGTCGAGTATCTGGTGGAGGAGTGCTACGAGCTGGTCGATGCGCTCGACGACGCCTCAAACAACGCTGCCAGTCTTGACTCAGCGGCCAACCTGCGCGGGGAACTGGGTGATGTGTTGCTGCAGGTGGTACTCCACGCCCAACTGCAGCGGGAGCACGGTCGTTTCGACCTCACCGACGTGATCGACGGTCTGACACGCAAGATGGTCCGTCGCAACCCCCACGTCTTCGCGCCCGACGGAACGCTGCGGCAGAGCTTTCCCTCCTCGATCGAATCGATCGTTGAGACCTGGCATCAGGTCAAGCGTGCGGAGGAGCCCGGTCGGGTTGATCCGTTCCACGGAATACCCACGCACCTTCCCGCTCTGGCTCTGGCGGCCAAAACCCTGCGTCGGGCCGCTGATCCGCTGCCTGAGCCANCCAGCCGCAGCGTTGGCGGGCGCCGAACCGCAAACCGAAGCCGAACTGGGGGAGCAGTTGCTCGAGGTGGTGCAGCGAGCCATCGCGAGCGGGCTCGACCCGGAGCGGGCGCTACGCTCAGCGGCACTCCGATTTCAGGAGCGCTCACGCACCAGTCTTCCGGAGGACATGAAAGGCGCTGCGACAGACGTTTCCACTAGGCTGGGATCGAACCCATCAACCGGTCAGGTTAGCCCTGACCGGACGCCTTGAGATTATTCACCCTAGAACCAAAGGAGCAATACATGGCCATCATCGACGCCATCCACGCGCGTGAAATCCTCGATTCCCGCGGCAACCCCACCGTCGAGGTGGAAGTACTGCTCGACGACGACACCTTCGGCCGTGCGGCTGTGCCCTCCGGTGCTTCCACCGGTGCTTTCGAAGCCAACGAACGTCGTGATGGCGATAAGGCCCGCTACCTCGGCAAGGGCGTTCTGCAGGCCGTCGAAGCAGTGATCGAGCAGATCCAGCCGGCGCTCCTCGGCTTCGATGCCACCGACCAGCGGGCCATCGACCAGGCCATGATTGACCTCGACGGCACGGAGAACAAGTCAAGCCTTGGCGCCAACTCGATGCTCGGCGTTTCCCTGGCCATCGCCCGCGCCGCCGCGGAGTCCTCCAAGCTGCCGCTCTACCGTTACCTCGGCGGCCCCAACGCCCATGTACTGCCCGTTCCGCTGATGAACATCCTGAACGGCGGCTCCCACGCCGACTCCGACGTCGACATCCAGGAGTTCATGATCGTTCCCCTGGGCGCCGAATCCTTCTCCGAGGGTCTGCGCTGGGGCGTTGAGGTCTACCACGAACTGAAGTCCGTGCTCAAGGAAAAGGGCCTTGCCACCGGGTTGGGCGACGAAGGCGGATTTGCGCCAAACCTGCCGTCCAACCGCGATGCGCTCGACCTGATCACCACAGCCATCGAGCGTGCCGGCTACACGCCGGGTCAGGACATTGCCCTCGCACTGGATGTAGCGGCTTCGGAGTTCTACACGGACGGCGCTTACCACTTCGAGGGGAAGACGTTGTCCTCCGCCGACATGAACACCTACTACGGTGAACTGGTGCGCGACTACCCGTTGGTTTCCATCGAGGACCCCCTGGATGAAGAAGACTGGGACGGGTGGAAAGCCCTCACCGAACAGGTCGGCTCAAAGGTTCAGCTGGTTGGCGACGATCTCTTCGTCACCAACCCAGTGCGTCTCGCCCGCGGCATCGAAGCAGACACCGCCAACTCGCTGCTGGTCAAGGTCAACCAGATTGGAACACTGACCGAGACCCTCGATGCGATCTCCATGGCGCAGCGTGCTGGCTACACCACCATTACCTCGCACCGGTCAGGTGAAACCGAGGACACGACGATTGCTGACATCTGCGTCGCAACCAACGCCGGCCAGATCAAGACCGGCGCTCCGGCACGATCCGAGCGGGTGGCCAAGTACAACCAGCTCCTACGGATCGAAGAAGAGCTCGACGACGCCGCCCGGTACGCAGGGCGAGGCGCCTTCCCGCGTTTCAAAGCCTAGTTAGCAGCAGCGGCGGCTACCCTCGTAATAGGGACGGCTCACAGGCCACCAGTCCCGATACAGAGGATTTTGAGGAGTTTTGATGTCTACCCGCCGCCCCAAGGTGCCGCGCAGCGCTGGTCCTCAGGCGCCGCCGGCACCAGCACCCATCAACCGGCATGGGACACACGCCACGCCTACGGCGCGGCGAACACCCAAGAAGCCTGTCGCGGG
>NZ_ASZW01000160.1:0-25998 GCF_000468215.1 Arthrobacter sp. CAL618
CGGTGGGGGCCTCTCGTTCGTTAACAGCTGTCCTGCGCGCCTACAATCCGCTGCGGCCCGCCCACAGCCCATGGAGCAGGGGGACCGCTGACGAGACCATCAGCACGCTCCCCAGCACCAGATCATCAGGCCGGACCAGAGCACCGGCGATCAGCAGCGCACCGAACACCAGGGCCGAAGCGGTCCGTTTGAACGACCGGTCGAGCTGGGCCACCCGCCGTTCCAGGCGTGGCGTGGCAACGGCTATCGCCCCATCCTCGATGCGGGTGACCAGGCTATCCAGACGCCGTGGCAGCCGCAGGGCCACCCCGGCGGCGTCAATCGCTTGCTGAGCCACATCCTGCACCAGGTTGCCACGCTCGTCGCGGAGCAATTGCGCGGCATACGGTTCCACCGAATCCCACAGGTTGAACCGGGCATCCAGTGAGCTGGCCACTCCTGAGGTCAGGGACATCGCCCGGATAATCAGCAGGAAGTTTTCGGGGAGCTGAAACGGCAGGGAACGAACCAGGTCGCCGAACTCGACAGCAAAATCGAGGAACTCCCGCGGGTCAACCTCACGAAGTTCAGCGAAACCCAGACCGCCGAACCGGGAGAAGAGGTGAGTCATCGCCCGTTCCAGCTCGGTGGTGTCGGCCGAGGGCACCAGTACACCAACGTCGCTGATGGCTGCCACCAGTCCCTTGCCGTCGCGGGAGGCGGCAGCTATCAGGAGTTTTCGAAGTCCGTTGCGGGTGCTGAGCGGAACCTCGCCCACCATCCCGAAGTCGATGAAGGTCAGGGTCCATTGGTCGTCTGCTGAAGGGCGCCTGGTCGGGGTGACGAAAATGTTGCCCGGGTGCGGATCTGCATGGAAGTAGCCGTTGGTGAACATCTGGTCGAACATGACCGAGGCGAACACCGGAGCGACCCTGGCGGGGTCGATGCCCGCTGCCACCAGGGCTGCTGTGTCGTTGACCTTGATCGCGGTGACATCTTCGAGAGTCAGCACACGGCGCGTACTGCGCTCCCACACGACCGCCGGGACGGTCACCCTGTCGTCCTCGGCGAAGTCGGCACCAAACCGCTCAAGGTTCGCAGCCTCGTGCTGGTAATCGATCTCCAACAGACTGATCTGGGCGAACTCCTCCACCAGTGCCGGAACGTCCGCCCGACTGGAAACCAGACGAATACGGCTGAGCCAGCCGCCCACTTTACGGAGAGCAGCCAGATCAATGTCGATAATCGCGTCGATGCCCGGCCGCTGGACTTTCAGGACCACACTGGTCAGTCCGGTGTCCGCCGAATCAGGGGACCGGAGCTGGGCCCGGTGTGCCTGGCCAAAGGACGCGGCAGCAATGGGAGCTTCCTCGACCGACGCGAACACCCGCGCCAGGGGAGCGCCCAGCTCGGACTCGGCCAGAACGCGGATCGCTCTGAAGGGGACTGGCGGGACTTCGTCCTGCAACCCTTCCAGCTCCGCAGTGATTTCCGGCGGCAGCACGTCAAGCCTCGATGAGAGGAACTGCCCGACCTTGATCATCAGGCCCCCCAGGTCCACCGCCAGGACACGGAAGCGCTGGGCGAAGCGCAGCATCCTTTTCGTCCGGGTGCGCTCCGCCACTTTGCCGAGGCCGATGCGCGGCAAAAACAGTTCAAACCACCAGGTGACCGCCAGGTGCCACGCGGCGAAGCGTATGATGCGGCGGTAACGGGCACGGGTCGCCCCAACGCCGGGTAGCTGCTCTGTCCGCTCCCGGCGACCCGATGTCACGCCCGTCAGTCCTGGGCAAGGATCGAGTACAGCCGGCGTCGGGCTTCATTGAGCACCTTGACGGCTTCCTGGACCTGTTCAGGTGTTCCGGTACGCCCCACCTGGGCCGCGGCCTGGGCAAGTTCAACTCCGGCCTTCGGCAGCGCGCCGAACCCGGTGCCGGCCTCGTGGCCCATAGCCCAGGGCGCTGCTCCGCCCGCACCGGCTACTTCTTCCCGACCCGCTTCGGTCAGCGAATAGATTTTCCGGCCGTTGGATTCCTCGGCGCTGATAAACCCCTCATCGGACAGTAGCTGCAGAGTCGGATAGACCGAGCCGGCGCTTGGCTTCCAGCTGCCACCACTCCGCTCCTCGATTTCGTGGATGATCTGGTAGCCGTGCATGGGCCTTTCCGCGAGCAGGGCAAGAATCGCCGACCGTACCTCGCCCCGTCCCGCCCGGGTTCCGGTGCGCTTATCGAACCGTGACCGCAGCTCTTCGACCGCCTGCCACATGCCGTCAATGTTGTTTCCGCTGAACCCGCCTGCTGGGTATGAATTCCGCATTGCGCTCTCCCTTGAATCATCTAACGATATATAGCGATACTCAACGATACCCTCGATTTCGCGGGTAAATCAACGATCCGGGGGAGCCCTTTAGACTGAAAGCAGCCGCGTTCTTCCAAGGCTCCTGAAAGGCTTTCCCGTTGTCGAGTACCCTATTGCTCTCCCTTGAGGGAGGGCTGAATCCTGAGTCCACGGCGCCGAAACACGTGCAGCTCCGCGAGATCCTCCGCCAGCTGATCATTGACCACGCCGAGCCTGGTACCGCCATTCCCTCTGAACGAGAGTTGACCAGACACTTCGGGGTGGCACGCATGACCGTCCGGCACGCGATCGATGCCCTGGTCGCCGAGGAGGTGCTGGAACGCATCGTGGGACTGGGGACGTTCGTCGCACATACCAAGCTGGACCTGCAAATGAAGCTCACCTCCTACAGCGAGGAGATGCACCGGCGGGGTATGGTTCCCGACGCGCGGGTACTGAGCTTCGAACAGATCGGGGCAACCCCGTTGATTGCCCGCGAGCTGCAACTCGAGCAAGGCCAGCCGGTGGTCCGGTTCAGACGCCAACTGCTCGCGGATGGAGAGCCGATGAGCGTCGACGAGAACTTCATCCCGGCCCACCGGGTGCCGGGGATTCTTGACGAGCCGGCGCCGACGTCGCTGTACAACGTTTTGAGCGAACGGTTCGGCCTGCTGATGGAATGGGGCGAGGACACCATCGAGGCGACCGCGGCCTCTGCTTCGATCGCCAGGCTGCTCAATGTGGATTTGGGGGCGCCCCTCCTGAAAATCCAGCGGCACGCCTACGTGGCCAGGTCGATGATCGACTACTCGGTGTCCTATTACCGGGCGGACCGGTACAAGCTCTGGGTGCCACTCCAGCGCCCCGGCGTACGGTCCCCGCGCGCTTATACGGCGAAGCGGTTGAACAGTCCCTAGCTAGCGCTTCAGGCCAGTAGGGCCAAACCCTGCAGGAACTGCCCCCGGAGTCAGATCCGCCGGTTCCCGGCGGCCATCCTTGCCTTACGGGCCGGAGCTGTCCCACATAGCCGGATATGCGCCAACGAAAGAACCCGATCCAGCTATGCGCTGGACCGGGTTCTTTATCGTGTCGTGCTACTTGGAGATTGCCGCTTTGTCGTGCTGCTCGGCGATCTCGTCGTGGTGTGCGTGAGAATGCGCTGCCGCCAACTCCGCAGGCGTTACCGGTGCCACCCTGTCTTCGAAGAAGAAGCGTGACAGCCAGCCGCGGGCCTTCTCGGTCCGGGTGACGTGTCCGTTGACATCCGCCTCGGCTGGCAACACTCCTGCAGACTCGTAGTTGACCAGGTTGTAGCGCTTGTATTCGTCGAGTGGTTCGTGGACCTCGATGAACTCGCCGTGCGGGAGCCGCACAATCCGGCCGGTTTCCCGACCGTGCAGGGCGATCTCGCGATCCTTGCGCTGGAGAGCCAGTGCAATACGCTGTGCCACCATGAAGCCGATGATCGGGCCCACGAAGAACAGCACCCGCAGCCAGTAGGTCACATCGTTCAGGGATACGAAGAAGTGGGTGGCAATGAGGTCCGAGCTGGCCGCTGCCCACATGACACAGTAGAACACTACGCCGGACACGCCAACCGCGGTGCGGAACGGTGCGTTGCGCGGACGGTCGAGCAGGTGGTGTTCCCGCTTGTCCTTGGTCAACCAGGACTCAATCCACGGCCAGGCGAACATCAGGCCGAACACGATTCCGGCAGGAACGAGGGCGGGAAGCAACACGTTCAGCGACAGGGTGTTCACGCCCCATGGCATCGGGATGTTCCACTCCAGCGGCAGCCCACCGAGCCACCCCGGCATGAGGCGCAACGCACCGTCCACCCAACCGATGTACCAGTCGGGCTGGGTGCCAGCCGACACGGGGGAGGGATCGTACGGGCCGTAGTTCCAGATCGGGTTGATCGTGAACGCCGCCGAGATCGCTGCGATGATGCCAAACACGATGAAGAAGAATCCACCGGCTTTCGCTGCGTAGACCGGGCCGACGGGGAAGCCGACCACGTTGTCGTTCGTCCGGCCTGGGCCGGGGAACTGGGTGTGCTTGTGGGTCACCACCATGAAGAGGTGGATGACGATCATCAGCAGGATGATCGCGGGGATCAGCAGGATGTGCAGCACGTAAAGCCGTGGAATAACCACTGTGCCGGGGAATTCGCCGCCGAAGAGGAAGAAGCTGATGTACGTGCCAACAACCGGGACGGCCTTGATGACGCCGTCGATGATGCGCAGGCCGTTACCGGACAGCAGGTCGTCGGGGAGTGAGTAACCGGTGAAGCCGGCAGCCATGGCCAGGATCAACAGAACGCAACCGACAACCCAGTTCAGTTCGCGGGGACGCCGGAACGCACCGGTGAAGAAGACGCGGAGCATGTGCACGGAGACTGCTGCGACGAAGAGCAACGCAGACCAGTGGTGGACCTGCCGCATGAACAGCCCGCCGCGGACATCGAAGGAGATGTTCAACGCCGTGGCGTATGCCTCGGACATTTCGACCCCGCGCAACGGCACATAGCTACCGTCATAGTGGGTTTCTGCCATCGAGGGATCGAAGAAGAAGGTCAGGAAGGTTCCTGACAGGAGCAGGATCACGAAGGAGTACAGCGCCACCTCACCGAACATGAAAGTCCAGTGATCGGGGAAGATCTTCCGCCCGAACTCCTTGACCATCCCGGATCCGCCGACTCGTGAGTCAACGTAGTTGGTGATCTTGCCAACGCTCGTCTTGGGTTGGTAGGTACTTTGTGATGTCGTGCTGCTCATGTCAGCCACGCTCCCAGAAACTTGGTCCTACTGGCTCTTGAAAATCGCTCGTGGCGATGAGGTAGCCCTCGTCATCAACGGCGATGGGCAGCTGCGGTAGCGGTCGTACGGCCGGTCCGAAGATGACCTTGCATTCCTGCGTAAGGTCGAACGTCGACTGGTGGCACGGGCAAAGCAGGTGATGGGTCTGCTGTTCGTACAGAGCAACAGGGCAACCCACGTGCGTGCAAATCTTGGAGTAGGCAACAATGCCTTCATAGCCCCAGTCCTCACGGCCAGGGGAGGGATTCAGCGACTCGGGGTTCAGGCGCATCAGCAGGACAACCGCTTTGGCCTTCTCCTCCAGATAGTGCTCAGAATCCGAGAGCCCTTCAGGGATGACGTGGAAAGCCGAACCGATGGTGACGTCTGAAGCCCTGATCGGGGTGCCGCTCGGGTCCCGCGCAAGCCGGGTTCCCGACTCCCAATAGGTCTGCCGCAGCACGTTGCCGGGCAAAGGGCCCAGATCGCGGAAGATGAAGACGGCCGGGAGCGGTGCCAGAAGCATCGCACCAAGGAGGGTGTTGCGGATCAGTGGGCGACGCTTGATGCCGGTTTCCTCAACGATGTCGTTGATGATCTTTTCTGCATCGGCGCGGTCGGCTTCGGTGCGGATCTCGTGCCGGTCCTCGGATACTTCGTGGTCAGGCATGAGCGTCTTGGCCCAGTGAACAATTCCCACGCCGATGCCGAGCATCGCGAACGCCGTGCCGAGGCCGAGCGTCAGGTTCTGCAGGCGGAGCGTCTCGATGGTCTCGTCCAGGGGGATGAGGAAGTACCCAACAAAAAACAGCACGGTGCCAATAATCGACACCAGGAACAGAATCGCTACCTGTCGTTCCGCGCGCTTCTCCGCACGCGGATCCCGGTCAGCCAGGCGGGGACGGTGTGGAGGCAAGCCAGGGTTCTGGAACTTCTGCACATCGCCCTGACCGGGCCTAGCAACGACGCCAGTACTCTCTGGACTGCCGTGACTATGATCGGCCATGATCCCTCGCATCCTTCTGATAAAACTTCGCTTGTGGTCTGTTGTTAAGTGTGGTGGTGCAGCCTTGAGGCAGCTGATGGAGCGTCATGTGGTTTAGGACGACCGGGCCGTCAGCCAGACAGTGAACGCGATAATGACGCCTAGCCCTGCGACCCAGATGAACAGACCTTCAGAGACTGGACCCAGCGAACCGAGGTCGGCTCCACCGGGGGAGCCCTGCTCGTCGATGGTCTCGAGGAACGCGATAACGTCGCGCTTGTCCTCGGGGGTGATGTTCGCGTCGCTGAACACTGGCATGTTCTGCGGACCGGTAACCATTGCCTCGTAGGTGTGCTTCGCCGTCGAGCCGGACAGTGCTGGAGCGTACTTGCCGCGGGTCAGCGCGCCGCCGGCTGCTGCCGCGTTGTGGCACATTGCGCAGTTGACGCGGAAGACAACTCCACCGTTTGCTGGGTCGGCGTCGGACGTGTCGAGCATGTCCTCGCTCGGAATGGCTGGTCCGGCACCCAGGGAGGCGACATAAGCGGCCATCTGCATGGTCTGCTCGTCGTCGAACTGTGGTGGCTTGACCTGCGCCTGGGGTCCCTGCATCTGCATGGGCATGCGCCCGGTGCCCACCTGGAAGTCCACCGATGCGGCGCCGACGCCAACCAGTGACGGGCCGTTATCGGATCCGACTGCGCCCATGCCGTGGCAGGTGGCGCAGTTGGCGATGAAGAGCTTCTCGCCCTCGTCGACCTCGTCGGCCGAGAAGGACTGGGCCTGGGCGTCATTGGTGCTGCTCGCCAGGGCATAGACGCCGCCCGTGAAGAGTAATCCGATGAGCAACAAAGCTACCGCTGCCAGGGGATGACGTCGCCTTTGCGAAAGTGCCTTCACTTGCTGGTTCCTGCCTTCTGTCGTGCAATCACTGCCGGTACCACTTGATGGAATTCTACACCTAGTAGAAGAGTGTTCAACTAAGGGTTACTTCAGGAAATAGATGATGATGAACAGTGCAATCCAGACAACATCAACAAAGTGCCAGTAGTACGACACAACAATTGCTGAGGTGGCCTCAAAATGACCGAACCGTTTCGCGGCGAATCCGCGGCCGATGATGAAGAGGAAGGCGATCAGCCCGCCCAGCACGTGGAGACCGTGGAACCCGGTGGTCAGGTAGAACGACGAGCCGTAGGCGTTGGATGAAAGGGAGACGCCTTCCGAAACCAATACCGCGTACTCGTAGCCCTGAACCGCAACGAAGATGGAACCCATGAGGAAGGTCAGGAGGAACCATTCGATCATTCCCCACTTGAGGGGGGAGAAGACGCTGCCGGTGCGGCGTGCTTGCAACCGCTCGGCTGCGAATACACCGAACTGGCAGGTCACCGAACTCAACACGAGAATGATCGTGTTAATCAAGGCGAACGGTACGTTCAGCTTTTCAGTCTCCATTGCCCACATCTCACTCGAGGTGGAACGCAGGGTGAAGTACATGGCGAATAGTCCGGCAAAAAACATCAATTCACTGGACAACCAAACGACGGTTCCTACGGAGACCATGTTGGGGCGGTTCAGCGTTGGATGCGCCGTGGTGCTGGGGGCTTGAGTCGCAGATGTCACAGAGCCATTATGTCTCTAAAAAGGGCCAGTTCACCAATGCTGGGGATGCCCCGGCGCGTCCCCGGCACCGCGAAGGACTCGGCATCCCAGTAACGGCGCGGAAGTAGTGAACAGATGACTTTCTACAATTCGTAGATAACCTTGAGGTGTGACGACGATTTCAAGCCCCGACGGCGGATCCCCGACCTGGCCCGTACTCATCTCCGCGCTGATCCGGGGGAACGATCTCACCTCCGATCAGACCCGCTGGGCGATGGACCAGATCATGGAGGGCGACGCTTCCCATGCCCAGATCGCGGGATTCCTCGTCGGTTTGAGAAGCAAGGGGGAGACGGTCGGTGAACTGGTCGGGCTGGTCGAGGCAATGCTGGCTCGGGCCCACCGCATCGACGTGCCAGGGCCCACCCTGGACATTGTGGGCACCGGCGGGGATGGGCTCAACACGCTCAACATCTCAACCATGTCGTCGCTGGTGGCCGTGGGCGCCGGGGCGAAAGTGGTGAAGCACGGAAACCGCAGTGCTTCGTCGTCGGCTGGCGCGGCAGACGTGATCGAGGCGCTGGGTGTCCGGCTGGATCTCTCGATCGACGACGTCGCCCGTTCGGCCGAGGAGGCGGGAATCACCTTTTGCTTCGCCCAGGTGTTCCATCCGTCAATGCGCCACGTCGCGGTCCCGCGGCGTGAACTGGGTGTCCCCACGACCTTCAATTTTCTTGGGCCGCTGAGCAACCCGGCGGGGGTCGATGCTCAAGCCATGGGATGCGCCAGCGAGCGGATGGCGCCGCTGATGGCGGGAGTATTGGCGGCGCGGGGGATCCGGGCCCTGGTGTTCCGGGGCAGCGACGGTCGGGACAAGCTGACGACCAGTGGCTCCTCGACCATCTGGGAGGTCCGCGGCGGGACGGTGACGGAGCAGCAGGTCCACCCGGCCGACTTCGGGTTGCCGGTGTCGCCGGTGGAGGCCCTCCGGGGGGCCGACGGTGCCAGCAACGCGCGTGTGGTGCGGGCACTGTTGGCGGGGGAGCGGGGGCCGGTCCGGGACGCCGTCGTGCTCAATGCTGCCGCAGGCCTGGTGGCGTTCGACGTGGCTCACGGCACGCCGCTGATCGACCGGATCAATGCGGCGATGCTGCGTGCGGAGCATTCGATTGACTCGGGGGCAGCGCAGGGCTCGCTCGAGAAGTGGGTGCGGGTAACCGGTGGTGTGGCCTAGCCCAGCCGGGTGGCCTGATCTATGACTGCGGCGACCAGCACCGGGTCGGTGACCTGATAGCTGGCGCCTTCCGTGTCTGACGCGCCGAGTGGCACGCCGGAGCCGCTGGGGCGGTGAACCGACTTGGCCGAGAGGTGGACTTCGGAAATCCCTGCCGCGGCGAGCGCCGGCAGGTCGCCGATGGTCACCCCGCCCCCGGCCAGGATGGTTAGGCCGCTGCCAGCGGCCGCCATCGATTGCAGGGCTGCGATGCCTTGCCCCGCGGTCGGAGCCCCGCCGGAGGTCAGGACCCGCGTGAAACCGGCAGCAGCGATCGCGTCGAGGGCGGCAAGCGGCGAAGGAGTGTGGTCGATCGCGCGGTGGAAGGTGTATTCAAGCCCTGGGGCGGCCTGCCGCAAGGCCCTGACGGCACCAGCATCCACTCCGCCGGAGCCCGTCAGGACCCCCACCACGATGCCAACCGCGCCCTCGTCCGCGGCAGCCGAGATGTCGCCGGCCATCAGCTCCAGTTCCGCGGGAGAGTAGACAAAACCCCCTGGACGCGGACGGATCAGCACGTGCAGCGGCAGCCCGGGGACTGTTGTTCTGATCTGCCGAATCAGACCGACCGAGGGCGTCAGACCGCCCAGCGGCAGGGCAACGCAGAGTTCGGACCGCACCGCACCGGCGTCGTACGCGATCGCCGCCCCGGCAGTGTCCTGAACCGCAATCTCAACGCGCATCCTAGCCTTCGAAGCCCAACGAGAAGGCGGTGTCCAGATCGTGCTTCGAGTAGGAGCGGAACGCGATCTGGGTGGTGGTCGACTCCACGCCCTCAATCTTGGACAGTCGGTCGGCGATGACGTCCGCGAGGTCCTCATGGCGGCTGACCCGGGCAATGGCAATGAGGTCCCATTCGCCGGTCACCGAATAGACCTCGCTGATGCCTTCGATTTCGGAAATTTCCTGCGCGCACTCCGGAATCCGGGAGGCATCAGTTTGGATCAAAACAAATGCGGTGATCATTGGGGGTCTCCTAGGCAATGGTGGGGGGGACTGGCTGGGGAACAAACTCTTCGGCTAACTTATCGTGAAGTGCTCCGCCACCGCAGGACCATGGCAGCGATAGCGCGGGGGAGGAGCAGCACCGCACCGAGCACCAGGACGGCGACCAGCTGGAAGCTGATCGCCATGCCGCCGCCAAGTAAGGCTCGAATCCCCAAACCGCCGACGGCGGTACCCAGCCAGATCAGCATCCCCGTCGGCCACAGCGCCGACGGCGACCGCCAGGCCCTGGACGCGCCCCAGGTGAGGAGACAGGCGGTGATGAAGGGTGCGGCAGTGCCCAGGACGCCGAGGATCGCCAGTCCCGACTCATGGGTGGACCGCCCGGTCGCTGCAAATCCAGTGATCAGCACCAGGTCCGCAGCAAGCCAGCCCGCTACGGCTCGGCCGGTTGGTCGGGTCCGCCCTTCGGCGGGGGCGTTTTTGCTGAGGCGCGGCACGTTCACGAGGTGCTGTCGAGAATCAGCCGGGCTGTCTCCGCGGGCTGATCCCAGTGTGGGAAGTGTCCGCTTTCCTCGAACCAGTGAAAAGTCGCATCAGGGAAGCGCTGCTGGGCGGTGGCCGCCTGGCTGGGGAAAGTCACCCGGTCGCGTCGCCCCCACCCAATCACCACGTTGCCGGAGAGGGATCCGGCGGGGGCGCCCTGCTGGGTGGGCCCTTCGATCAGGGACCGGCGGGCCTCGTCCAGGCCTGGCGAGGACGCGAAACCCTGCAGCTCGGTGAGGACCAGACCAGGATCGAGCTGCCAGGGTTTAGCCGAGAACTGCGCCAGCAGCGCGCTGCGACCAATGGCTGTGCCGGTCAGGAAGGGGAGCGCGGGCTGGATTGCGCGGACCAGGGCGACCGAGGCGGTGATGCTGGTACCGAAGATCAGCCGTTGACGGTCGGTCCAGAACCCTCCGGGGTCAAGCGAAACAGTGCTGCCCGGATGACCGCGCCGTGCCAGCTCAAGGACAATTCGGGCACCCATCGAACTGCCCACCAGAGCTGTGTCCTGTAGGCCCTCGCTTTCGATAAAACGTTCGACGGTATCCGTCAGCGTGCCGATCGTCACCGGCCCGATGAGCGGCGGCGTGTTGCCGAACCCCGGCAGGTCCACGGCGGTCACTTCCCGCCCGGCGGTCAGCGCCGGCATGATCGGGTCCCAGGTGCGAAGGCTTGAGCCCAGGCCGTGCACCAGGAGGAGGGGAGTACCGCTGCCGTGTCGTTCGAAATGCATCGTGATCCTTCGCTGGGGAGTGCTTCAACTCTAGGCATGGTGAGGGCGCAATCGGGAACTGAGGAGGCTATTCCCCCCGGGGTGAACTAGGCCTACGCTATGGAATATGTGCAGAAATATTCGAACTCTGTCCAATTTTGAACCGTCAGCCACCGACGACGAGATTCACGCGGCGGCCCTGCAATTCGTCCGCAAAGTCAGCGGTTCCACCAGACCGTCGAAGGCAAATCAGGAGGCGTTTGACGCCGCCGTCGACCGCATAGCCCATGTGACAGCGCATCTGCTGGCGGACCTCGTCACCACCGCGCCGCCCAAGGACCGTGAGGTTGAAGCCGAGAAACACAAGGCACGGTCTGCCAAACGGTTTGCCGCCACCGGCTGACTCCCACCGGGTTGGTAGGAGCGCCGCACAGGCCCCGGGCCTGCACCCGCTAGCTTCCGTCAAAATCGAAGGAGATCACCATGGCTACCCGACTCAATCCGTACCTCAATTTCAAAGGCAACGCCCGGGAGGCCATGACCTTCTACCAGTCGGTCTTCGCTGGCGAGCTGACCATGAGCACTTTTGATGAATTCCAGGCGGCCCAGGACCCGGCCGATGCGGAAAAGATCATGCATGGGCAGCTCGAAACTGAAGGCGGGCTGATGCTGATGGGCGCCGACATCCCGACCGGCATGGAGTACACGGAAGGGGACACTTTCTCGGTGTCGCTGAGCGGCGAGGACGAGGAGGAGCTCCGCGGCTACTGGGACAAACTATCAGGCAGCGGCACGGTGACTGTCCCGATGGAGCGAGCACCGTGGGGAGACAGTTTCGGCATGTGCAAAGACCGGTATGGGGTCGCCTGGCTGGTCAATATCAACGGCTCCTAACGCTCTAGGACTCTCCCTGCACCGGTGTTGCGCGGAACCCAATTGCGCGGAACCCAGTTGCGCGGAACCCAGTTGCGCAGCACCCAGTTGCGCAAAAAAGTGGGGGCCCTGCAGATGAGTGGTTGCGCTACCGCTTACCTGCAGGGCCACTACTTTTCTGGCCTGAGGTGGCGGTGGGGATAGCCTAGCGGTCGACGGCGGCGAGGATCGCCGCACTGAGATCTGCCGGCCGGGTGAACTGGGGCCAGTGACCGGTGGGCAGATCGACATACTCGACATTGTGGATATGGGTCAGTTCGGAAACGTTCGGATCCCCCGCATCCATCCAGTGCTGAAGTTGTTCAGAGGTGAACTCGCAGCAGATAACCGTCGCCGGCACCCTGAAGCGGCCTTCGTCGACCAGTCGCTGCTGGTCGGTGGCCACCCCCAGGGGCTGCGGGATAGCTCGGCGGATGAACGCCTGCCGGACGTCGTCGTCGAGGTCAACGAGGTCCTCAGCGTCGAAGACATCCCAGGCCGGGAGCGGGATTTCATTGCCGTCCGCTGGCAGCTGGTCGTTGATCACTCCGCCCTCGCCGAGCGGTCCGCTATCCACATAGATCCCGCGGAGCACATGGTTGGGCCGCTGGTCGATAGCGCCGTAGATGATGGCACCGCCCGCCGAATGTCCGACCAGCACCACAGGCCGGTCCACTGCATCGATAGTGGCCACGACGGCGTCGATGTGCTGGCGGAGGCCGATGCCAGCCCGGGGCGCATCCTTGGCTTCCAGGCCGGGAAGGGTGAGGGGATGGACGTGGTGTCCAGCAGCCGTGAGCGGGGGAGTCACGTCATCCCATGACGACGCGTCAAGCCAGAAACCGGGAACCAGAATGATGTCCATGACGGGACCTTACGCCCGGTGGGGGTTCCCGGCAACCATTGACGCCCGGAACCGGAGCCGCTTCGCCCCTACCGGCGTAAAGGCCGTCGGAGTAGGTTGGGAGGGTGAGTTTCACCGTAGCAGCTGACGCCTATGACCGGCTCATGGGCCAGTACTCAGTGCCTCTGGCTGCAGAGTTTGTCCGGCTGGTTGACGTCGGAGCTGGCCTCCGGTGCCTCGACGTGGGGTGCGGCCCCGGAGCTCTGACGGCCCGGCTGGTATCTAGGGTGGGCGCTGGCTTGGTTGCGGCGGTCGACCCGTCAGAGCCGTTCGTTGCTGCGGCGCGGACCCGGCTCCCCGGAGTCGACATCCGTCCCGGCACAGCCGAGGAGCTGCCTTTTCCTGACAGCGTGTTCGATATCGCGTTGGCGCAGCTGGTGGTTCACTTCATGAGCGATCCGGTGGCGGGCCTGCGGGAAATGGGCCGGGTGACGCGCAACGGTGGGGTAGTGGCAGCGTGTGTCTGGGATAACGCTGGCGGCCGCGGACCGCTGGCCACCTTCTGGCGGGCCGTCGAGGAGGTCGGCGGACCCACGGCATCAGAGGCTAGGCGTGCGGGGACCGCTGAGGGGCACCTGGCCGAATTGTTCGAGGCCGCGGGTTTGAACGAGATTGAGCAGGGGAGTCTCAGCGTGCGGGTGGAGTTCGACTCATTCGCCGGCTGGTGGGAGCCCTTCACTCTCGGCGTCGGGCCGGCCGGTGATTATATGAACGGGCTGGACCCCACGGGTCGGGAGTATCTCCGGAAGGCCTGCGCCGAACTGCTTCCCGCACCGCCGTTTATGATCGACGCGACGGCGTGGGCAGTCCGGGCGCGTGCTGGGTGACGGTCACAAGTGGCCCCTGGACCCTCTGGGCCACACAAGAGTGGTGCACCAGCACACTAGCGGTCGCGCAACCACTTAGCCGGGGATGAGCCACTTTTCTGGGCACTATCTTCCGAAAGCGGGGGAGCGCCGTCGGCCGGCTGTCCGGACTCCACCGTGGGTGATTGGTCCCTGAGGAAAAACGCTCCGAGGGAACCGGCGAGGGTCGCGAAAACCGCCACAGAGTAGATGGCCAGCAGCACCTGGAGTGCGCGGGCGAAATGGTCTGTCGGAGTGATCCCGGTACCGGTAATTGTTGCCATCGAGGCTTCGAACAAGGCGTCGGTGTAGGACTCGTGGGACCCGGTGGCATAGAGCAATTGGCTAGCGGCAAGAATCACTACCGCTGTCACTGCCGCAAGCCAGCCGATCCTGCCGGAAAGCAGTCTGCCAGCGGATCTGGAGCCTCGCACGCTGGCAGAGAGGATTCCGCCGAACCGCGCGAAGCGAGCCGCCCGCAACATCCTGAACGCCTGCAGCGCCCTAAAAAATCTGAGGAACGGGACAAGCAGGAAAACTACCTGCCACCAGTTCTTCCGCCAGAACGCGGCACTGAAACTGGCGATGTAAGCTCGCAACAGAAACTCACCCACGAAAATTACCCAGAACAGCCAGCCGACAATACTGAACACCAGGACAAGCGTCGGATCCTCAGCCAGCACCTGTCCGAGCACTATGAACAGGAAAATGATGCCCAGGATGCCCATCGGTTTGTCGAGCCGCCGCGCCAGTTCTTCGGCCGATCGCAGGCGTACCCCAAGCGGTGAGTCGGAGCCTACTCCGTCATGGGGGCTGGTCATGGCGTACCGGCACCTGGCCAATTGGTGACTTCGTCGAGCGCGGATCCGCTACCGATCTTGTCCGTAGGAATGACACTGAGGGTGCCGTTGGTTTCGAGTATCACAGCCGCAATGTCAGATAGGTCTCCTGAGCCAGCGGTGCGAATTGCCTGACGTACCTCGGATTCCGTCAGACGGTTTCTGCGCAGTTCGTCAGCCTGCAGTTGCCCTCCAAGGACCAGGGCAACCGGCTTGGCCGTGACCAACGAACGTATTCGGGGCCAACGTGCCGACATCGCGGCGACCACCAACTGAAGCGACGCCAGTAGCACCAGTGCAGTCAGTCCCTGGGCGAAGGAGACCTCAGCACCGAGCAGGATGGTGGCAAGTGTAGATCCCAGGGCAACGGTGACGATGAAGTCAAAAGCATTGAGCTGGCTAAGGGTACGTTTGCCCGACGCCCGCAGGAGCACCACCAGCGCGGCATATGATACCGATCCAATGATGAGTACTCGGATAATCTGATCCCACGATTCAAACCACATGTAGAGATCGTTTCATACGGCTCGTGCCATCGCAGCAGGCTAGCGGTAGGGGACGTGGGGTTTGTTCGATCCCAGTGAAGAACCCGCCTCGAGAGGACCACCCATGACCAATGAGAAACGCTATTCACTCGTCGATCCGGCGTCACCAGCTTTCGGTGTCGCGTCAACCGCCGTCATGGGCGCCGTCACGCTCGTCGATCCTTCCAGGCTGGACGGACAGCAGCGCCGCGTCATGCGGGTGGTCTCGGCCGTAGTGTCGGGGCTCTACGTTGGCGTTACGATCGGCGGCAAGCGGCTACCGCTCAGGGCTCTGGCCGGGGTCGTTACAGGAGCTGCCACGCTTCGTTTCGCTGACACCAGTGAGGCTATCGATTTGCGACTGGAGAACAAGCTGCGCCAGGTCGGGATCCAGCACCCGCGACGATGGATGGCCGCCGGTACGGCAGCGTTCATCGCCGCCGGATTCGTTGGTGATCGTGCTGCAGCCAGAAGGCGGGAGTTCCTGGCCATGCTCGAGGATCAGTCCGAACAGGTACGGCCGCTGGACAGCAAAGTTCGAAAACTGGTGAGGGGCATCCTCAGCGCCAGCGAGGAAAGAGGGGCTCAGGAGCTCCGCGCCCAGCTGGATGCCGCCGAGGAGGTCTACTGGGACGACGAGTTCACAGGCACCGCATACTTCAAGGTCCCGGAAGGGTTGCCCCGCGCTGTGCCACACAACCAGGTATATCCGGTGCGGGCCCGCTTCATTGGGCCGGACGGCGCATCACATCAGGTGCTCGTACAAGTCCTCGACGGCATGATTGACCACATCACAGCAGAGGTAACGAACCAGGAAGACGCCGATCAGGTCGAAGGCCTCCTTGAAGGGTGGCCGGACGCCGCCGAGGTGGTCTATGTCCTGGATAGCACCGACGGGACGAGCACAACGATCGGCTAAGGCCGGCGCCTCTCTGTCGAGCTACGACTGCGCCGGGGTCACAGGTCCGCCCGGGATGCTGGCCATTGGGGATCGCGTGGCGGAGTCGATCTACCTCTTGCATAAGCGACTTCGGAGTGTTTAGCTTCGAGGGCGGCGCGGCCGGGCTTGGGGCCGAGATCGAGGTTGTTCCAGCTGGGTTGTTGGAATTGCTGAAGCCCCGCAAGAATCGCTGAACCGAGGACAGAATGCATGCGAAGCGAAACAGTGCGACCACCCTGCTCGCCCTTGCCCTCCTGATGGCAGGGGCCGGCTGCTCCGTCAGCCCGGGATATTCCAGCGTCCTCACTGATGGGGGCACCGACGAAATGTGCTTTGTGGATGTGCCGCCAAGCGAGGGGAAAACCCTCGTCGGTGAGATAATTACCAACAACGGAGATCAGCCGGTCACCGTCACGGAAGTGAAGCTGCTGGATGCTCAGGACATGGTGGTGGAGGACGCCTACATTATTCCGATGCAGTCAGGCCCAGGTACTACCCTCGGCGTGAGCTCGACGTTAACAAAGGACCCAGAGGTTCAAGCCATACTGGACCAGGCCGAACCGGCTGAGGGCTACGTCATCGGCCCAGGGGAGCAAGTTAATGTGGTGACCGCAGTATCAATCGCCGCAGCTGTCCGCCAGGGAACTGCATCGGGAATTGAGGTGCGCTCTGAGCAGTGGCCGGACACCAACGTCTCTGACGCGCGAATCAAAATGACCATGACGAAGACTCGTGTTTCTGACCACCAGATTTCCGTTAGTTGACATAATGTAGATTATCGGCGTTTCCGGGAAGGGTTCAGCAGCGGATCCGGGAACTCCCTTTACCGCCAACCTGACGCGAGATAAAGACCCACCGGCGAAGACTATGAGCTACTGACGGTCACCAACTCTTTGCCTTTATCCGTAGCGCGTTGATCCGTAGCGCGGGGTCGAGCCGTAACGGATCCGCCAAACCGCCGTCGTCAGCAGGCGCGCAGTCGAGCACGCGCTGCCAGAATATTCTCATCCCAGACGGATTCGAGGATTCGACGGTCAGCGAACGCGCGTCGAACCATGCCGTCGCAACGTTATCGATCACCCGCCACTCCGTGCTGATCTCTCTCATACCGAAATGTATACCCACCTGCACCGGCCTGCCAGTGCTGAATGTTGCGTCGGAAGTCGTACGGATCAGGACTTTCTTGATCGCCCCATCATTATGCGATTAGATCGCCGTAGTCCGCAGGGTATCGCTCCCCCGGACTGAACAACCATCCAGAGCGGCTGAGAGACCTGGCTCGTTGAAGCCGCAGCAACCACCCCTCGGGGCCGGTGCTACTGCCAGGACCGATGGAGAAAGTTTTATCCCCCGTTGGTGTCGACCCCATTCCTGGCGGTCAGATGCTTCAGCGTGCGTGGGTAGGGCACCTCGATCACGACTGAGAGGATCGACATGATTTCCCGCACCGTCTCACACCACAACGTCCTACCGCCCAACCCCGGTCCACGCCGGCGGTCCCTGCGGGTAGCGGCGCTCATCGGCCTTACGGCAGTGGCGCTCACCGCCTGCGGTTCGACCGCCACTACCGCTCCGGGTGAAAGTGTGGCCAGTGGACAGCCGGTCGAGGGCGGCACCCTGGTATATGCCGAGGTGACCCCCATCAATAACTGGCAGACCCAGTCCGCGAGGTTCTATGAAAAGTCCAATGTCCTCAACAGCGTCCTGGACCGCCTGACGTATTTCGACGCCGACCAGGGTGAGATTGTCCCCTGGATAGCCTCCGAGTTCTCCGCCAACGCAGACGCAACCGAGTTCACCTTCACCATTCGACCCGATGTGACGTTCAGTGATGGCACTCCGGTAGACGCCGAGGCAGTCAAACTGAACCTCGACGCCCAGGGCTTTGGGATTGAGGCGGCCCAGATTCAACCGAACGTGGACTTCGCCGGGTACGAGTCGGCCGAGGTGATCGGTGCTGATCAGGTGCTGGTGACGCTGTCCTCCCCCAACGCGAACTTCCTGCGGGCCACCACCTCGGTCACCGCCGGGTTGGTGTCCCCCGCAACACTTGAGCTGGATGCGGCAGGGCAATCAGCCATCTCCCAGATATCCGGGTCCGGACCCTTCACCTTCGAGTCCGAGAAGCCTGATGAGGAAGTAGTACTGGCCAAGCGCCCGGACTACGCCTGGGCGCCGGAAACCGCTGACAACCAGGGTGACGCGTACCTCGACAAGGTCGTCGTCAAATACCTGCCGGAGGTCGCCCATCGTGCTGGGGCGGTCCAGTCGGGGCAGGTCGACCTGGTGAGGGGCCTCCAGCCGGTGGACGAGGAAACCCTCGCTGCGACCGGTAATCAGGTTCTCCCGGCGAAGGGCGTGGACCTGACAGTGAACATGGCCGCGGTCCGGGTCGGCAGCGGGAAGCTGGCCGACGAGAACGTCCGCCGGGCCCTGCAGATTGGTATTGACCGGCAAAGTCTCAAGGACACCGTCCTGTCCGACAGCTACGAACTGGCTGCCTCGGTCCTGAACCACCGGGCACCCGGCTTCACCGACCTGTCCGAAGAACTCGAATACCAGCCCGAGGAAGCACGGCAGCTGCTCGACGAGGCGGGCTGGAAAGTCGGGGCCGACGGCATCCGGGCCAAAGACGGAATAGCACTCGAGGTGACCGTCACTAGTTCCAACAATTCGGTTGTCATCAAACCGGCCTTCGAGCTGATTGAACAGCAGTGGCGTGAGATTGGTGTCAAGCTCAACAACCGCGCCGGCGACAACACCTTTCTCGCCTCAGCAATGCCTGACCCAGCGGTGGAGTTTTTCGGCACCCGACAGTTCATCTACGGCGGTCTCGGCCCGATCTTCGAGCCGGAAAACAACACCATGACGCACACCAGCGACGAAGACCTCAACGCGATCTTCGCGGCCGAGCGTGCGGCAACCTCACTCGAAGAGCGCGATGAGCTGCTGGCCGAGGAACAGTATGCGTTGGTGGTGGATAAGGCCTACTCCCTGGTGCTCTGGGACGAGGTCCAGGTTTACGGTGCCCACAGCGGGACCCAGATTGAATTCACGTCCGGCACCGCCCCGGTATTCCAGGGTGCCTGGAAAACCGGCGGGTAGCGTCCATGATCCGCTATCTCTTGCAACGGATAGGACAGGCCCTGTTGGTGGTGTGGCTCGCCTACACTGCGGTTTTTCTCGCCGTACAGCTTCTGCCCAGCGATCCGGTAACAATTTTCCTGACCGCCGACTCAGCGGTCGATCAATCAGCGATCGACGCCATGAAGAGTCAGTACGGTTATGACCAGCCGTTGCTGACGCAATACCTGAACCAGCTGGTGGGGCTCTTCTCCGGTGATTTCGGGTACTCGCTGGCTTCCGGACAGTCAGTGTGGGACCGGATCAGTGGGGTCGCCGGGTCGACCGTCGCCCTGGCCGGCGCCGCCTTCATCACTGCGGTACTCATCGCCGTTTCCCTTGTCGGCGCCGCGACACTCACCCGTTCGACGGTGATCCGTCGGGTTTTAGTAAACGTGCCTCCCCTGTTCGCGGCCATTCCAGCATTCTGGCTCGGTCTTGTGCTGCTCGATCTGTTCTCCATCCGCTGGGGAGTCATGTCGTTGTTCCCCGATGGTTCCTTTCTGTCCCTCGCCGTCCCGGTACTGGTACTGGCCACTGTCGTGTCCGCTCCCCTGGCCCAGGTGCTGCTCAAGAGCATCAACCACGTCTATGACCAGCCCTTCATAGATGTGCTCCGGGCGAAGGGTGCCTCACGGTCCTGGATCTTCTTCCGCCACGCGCTGAAGAACGCTGCGGGTCCCGCCCTGACAATCATGGGCATCACGGTTGGAACGCTTTTCGCCGGGTCGGTGATCACTGAAACCGTCTTCGCCCGCTCGGGTCTCGGGTCAGTGGTCCTGACGGCAGTCACCACCCAGGATGTGCCGTTGGTGCAGGGACTGGTGCTCCTGACGGCTTCGATCTTTGTGGTGGTCAACCTGGCAGTTGACCTCCTATATCCGCTCCTTGATCCCCGCATCCTCACCAGCAGCCGAGATGGCGCCCCGCGGGTCCTTGCTGCTTGATGACCTCCCTTCGATAAAGGTTTCCCTGTGCCAACCACCAATAATCTCCCCCCTCTAATACTGACTGCAGATCCAGGCCCAGGCAGGAACGGCGGTCCCGGCCTCGGGGCGGCGGTGCCCGAGACCGCTCCTGTGCCGTCAGCCCGACGACGGCGCGGACCGCTTCGTAGCCCGTCCTTCTGGTTGACGGCGGCGCCCCTGACCGTCGTCGCCGCCTGGGCGCTCGCTCCCGACCTGTTCACCTCGTTCTCCCCACTCGACGGGGTGCCGGGCGACAACTTTCGTGCACCCGACGCTGACCACATTTTCGGCACCGATCATCTCGGCCGGGACGTCTTCACCCGGGTGGTGTTCGGTACGCGTCAGACCCTCCTCACCGCGGGACTCGCGGTCCTCATCGGTCTGGTGGTGGGCACGCTCGTCGGGATCATTGCCGCAACCGCGGGACGGGCCGCCGACACCACAGCGATGCGGCTGGTGGACGTGCTGCTGGCCGTGCCCGGCTTTCTCATCTCGCTCGTCATAGTCACCGCCTTCTCCCCCGGGCCAATTTCGCTGGGCGTCGGCATCGGCATCGCCTCGGTCGCCTCCTTCGCCCGAGTGGTCCGATCAGAGGTGTTGAGGGTGCGCAATCTTGACTTCATCGAGGCTTCATTCCTCAACGGTGGAACTTTTTGGTCAGTCATTACCCGCCACCTCCTGCCGAATGCCAGCGGACCCGTCCTCGCGTTGCTGGCGGTTGACCTGGGTGCGGCAATCCTCGCCATCTCCGGGTTGGGCTTCCTTGGCTTTGGCGCCCCACCACCCACCCCGGAATGGGGCCTACTGATCGCCGAAGGACGGCAATATCTCGGGACCGCCTGGTGGTTGACCACGCTGCCTGGCCTCGTCATTGTCCTGACGGTCCTTTTACTGGCGACCCTGGGCCGACAGCTACTCAAAACCTTCAGAATCTAGTCAGGAGCATCCAGTGGACGTTACCCACGCACGACCCAGCCCCAACCCCGCCGTAAAAATGGCACAAACTCCTCGCTGGACCGGCGAATCACTGCTGACCATCCAGGGACTGCGGATCGACTATGGTCGCGGAACTGAGGCGAAGACAGCCGTCGACGGCGTGGACCTCACCATCCGCCGCGGTGAGATTGTGGCACTGGTCGGTGAATCAGGCTCGGGCAAATCCACCCTGGCCAAATCGATCATCGGATTACTCCCGGCAGCTGCTCAGCGGACCGCGGGGTCCATTTCCCTGGGAGACCTCACGCTCACCGACGCGCGAGAGAGGGACCTGGAAAAAATTCGGGGGGTACGGATCTCACTGGTACCGCAGGACCCCGGAGCCTCGCTCGATCCCGTCAAAACGATCGGTTCCCAGCTGTCCGAGGTCTTCCGGCTGCACTCCGGCGGTCCCCGGCAATCCCGTGAGTCGATCCGGTCTGAGGTCATCCGGTTACTCGATCTGGTGGGAATTGACCGGCCTGAGGAACGGCTGAAACAGTACCCGCACCAGTTATCAGGGGGCCTGAAACAGCGTGTTCTCATCGCGATTGCCTTCAGCCTCCGGCCGGAGCTGCTCATTGCTGACGAACCGACATCGGCTCTTGACGTGACCGTCCAGGCGAAGATTCTCGAGGTTTTTGAGCGTCTGGCTACCGAATTTGGCACGGCAGTCATTTTTGTGACCCACGACCTGGCGGTAGCCACCGACCACGCCGTGCGGATTGTCGTGATGCGGCAAGGCCGCATCCTCGAGGACCGGCTGGTGGCTGACATTCTTGCGGCACCGGCGAACGAGTACACGGTCCGACTGCTGGAGGAGGCCGCTCCCCACCTCAGCCCAACGGTGGCCAGAGCCGTCTCCACCACAGCGCCCGGTGCAACGGCGGCCATCGAAGTAAGAGGCCTGATCCGGGACTTTGACAGGGCGGGCGAGCAGCACCGGGCCGTCGACGGCGTGTCCTTCAGCGTTGCCCAGGGCACCACCTTCGCCCTGGTGGGAGAATCGGGATCCGGAAAATCGACCACTGCCCGCATGATTCTCCGCCTGCTCGATCCAGGGGCCGGACAGATCCTTATCCACGGACAGGACGTCACCTCCGCTTCCCGACAGCAGAAGAGAGAATTGTGGAAACACCTGCAACTGGTTTATCAGAACCCCGATTCCGCGCTCGATCCTCGCCTACCTATCCGCGACATCATCGGCGAGCCCCTCCGGAACTACCGGATCGGCTCCAGGACAACCCGTGCCAGACGAGTGGCCGAACTCCTGGATCAGGTGAATATCCCGTCGAGCCTCGCGGCCAAACGTCCGCTTGAACTCTCCGGTGGTCAGCGCCAGCGCGTCGCAATTGCGCGTGCGCTCGCGCTCGGGGCGCGCACCTTGGTGCTGGATGAGGCACTTTCCGCCCTCGACGTCCTGACACAGGCCCAGATCCTCGACCTACTGGCAGACCTGCAACAAGAACTCGGACTGACTTACCTCTTCATTTCCCATGACCTTCACGTGGTTGAACGAATCTCTTCGGCCGTTGGCGTCATGCACCGGGGGAAACTCGTCGAAACGGGCCCCACTAATGAGGTCTTCGGCAATCCCACCAGTGATTACACCCAACTGCTGCTCAACTCCAACCCGGGCCACCGGCTTCGCGCCCACGCCTCTACTCGCAGCGGCATTGCCGCCCTCGCAACCACGTAAGGACAACTCCATGACCACCACCACCAGCGCCCAGCACAGCGGACCCCAGCCGGACGTACCGCAGCCGCACGCACCACAGCACAGTGGGCCACAAGACAGCGGGCACCAGCACAGTACGGCCACCGGAGAGGCCAGATACGAGGAACTCGCCGCGCGTTTCCGGCCCGTGTTCCAGCGCATCGCCGACGGCGCCCTCGCCCGTGAAGCGGACCGGACCCTGCCCTTCGCCCAGGTGGGGTGGCTCAGGGACGCAGGATTCACCACCCTTCGGGTGCCCGCCCGGTTCGGCGGCAATCCGGTGAGCCATGAACACCTCTTCCGGCTCGTCACTGAACTGGCAGAGGCGGACTCGAATGTCTCCCACCTGTTGCGCTCCCATTTTTCGTTTGTCGAAACGGCCGCGCTGCAGTCCGCAGAGTTTCAGGACCGTTGGTTCCCCCGTATCGCTGCTGGCCAAATCTTCGGCAACGCTGCCACTGAACGCTCGGGTAACGCCCTCGGCACAACCCGGACCAGGCTCCACCAGGAGGAGGGGCAATGGTTCCTCACCGGTGAAAAGTTCTACACCACCGGCAGTATTTTCGCCGACTGGGTGGTGGTCATGGCGAGCACTGAGGGGCTCGAAGGGAGACAATACGCGCTGGTGAGGGCGGACGACCCGCGGGTGACGATCGTGGACGACTGGGATGGTTTTGGTCAGCCGTTGACGGGGACCGGCACCGCGCGCTTTGACCGGGTGCCGGTCGAGTCCGGGGACATCCTGCAGCGGAAGGTGACAAGTACGCTCGAACCAGCGTTTTTTCAACTCTTCCTCCTTGCGGTGCTGGCCGGGATCGGCCGCGCTGCCCGCCGCGACGCGGTGAACCTCGTTCAAGCCCGGATCCGGACTTTCAACACGGGATCGGGCGGCCTGTTCCGCGATGATCCCCAGATCCAGGAACATGTCGGTGTCCTGGCATCGAAGGTGTACACCGCCGAAGCCGTCGTGACGGCGGCGGCCCNCCGGGACCTTGACGCCGCCGTCGACCCGGCATTGGCTCTATCCCCCGAGGCAGCGTTCCTCCGCGCCGAACTGGCTGTCGACCAGGCTCACGTCTCGGTTCCCCCGTTGGTGCTGGCGGCAACCAGCGAATTATTCGACGTCGCCGGGGCGTCGGCGGTCGGCAGGGACAAGGCACTGGACCGCCACTGGCGCAACGCGAGGACGGTGGCCACCCACAACCCGGCGCTATTCAAAGCGCGCTTAGTCGGTGACTATCTGATCAACAGCACCACCCCCACTGGCCTGAACAGCATCGGCGACGCCACCGCTCGCCCCTCATCCACCACCGGAGGTACCCCCTGATGTCAGTCTTCACTGAACGCCCACGTCTTCTCCTCAGCGCATTCGCGATGAACACCACAAGCCACATCCTCGGCGGGCAGTGGCGCCATCCCGAAGCCCAACAACACCGATTCAATGACCTGCGGCTGTGGACAGACCTGGCGCGAACGCTGGAGGAAGCGAAATTCGATGCGCTCTTCCTTGCCGACGTCGTCGGGCTGTACGGCAACCATGGGGGCGGCTGGACGTCCCACATCGAGCGCGGGCTCCAGGTTCCCGCCAACGACCCGCTGGTCCTGCAATCGGCGCTGGCGGCAACAACCGAACATCTCGGTTTGGCCCTGACCAGCTCCGTCGTTCAGTCTCATCCATTCCAGTTTGCCCGCCAACTGTCCACCCTCGACCATCTCAGCGAGGGGCGGGTCGCCTGGAACATTGTCACCAGCGTGCTTGAAAATTCGTTCAAGAACTTCGGCCACAACGGGCTCGTCGAACACGACAGCCGCTACGACTGGGCCGACGAGTACCTGGAGGTCTGCTACAAGCTCTGGGAGGGCTCCTGGGACGACGGCGCCCTCGTCCAGGACAAGCGGACGGGCCGCCATGCTGACCCGTCGAAGGTCCATAAGATCAATCACCACGGGGCCCGCTATTCGGTGGAGGGCCCCCACCTGGTGGCTCCGTCACCGCAGCGCACTCCGCTACTGTTCCAGGCCGGCTCCTCAGGACGGGGGCAGCACTTCGCCGCTGCCAACGCTGAAGCAGCCTTCCTCTTCGCACCCAATGTGGACTACGCCCGGAAGACGACAGCATCGGTCCGCGCCCTTGCCCGCGAACTGGGTCGCCGCGACGAGGACATCAAATTCTTCGCCGGGCTCTCCTTTGTGGTCGGATCCACCGAAGCCGAGGTGTCGCGAAAGCGGGCTGAGCTCGACGACTACCTGGACCTGGATACGATCGTGGCGCACATCGGCGGCGGTATCGGGGTTGACCTCGGCGGGCTCCCCCTCGACACCACTCTGGGGGAGTTACGTACCGACGGCGCCCGCGGCGTACTTGAGGCCCTGTTCGCCTCAGTCCCTGGCGGGAATCCGACGATCGCCGATGTTGCGCGCTACCGGGCGTACAACCAGCAGATTGCTGGTACCCCTGAACAGATCGTCGACCAGCTCGAATCTTGGCAGGACGCGGGAATCGACGGGATCAACATCATCAACCAGACCATCCCCGGCTCCTATCAGGACTTCATCGAGGGGGTCCTGCCCGAACTGCGAAAGCGGGGCCTGGCCCAGTCCGATTACCGGTCCGGGACCCTCCGGCAAAAGTTTTTCGGCGAAGGAGCGCGCCTCCCGGACCGGCATCGGGCGGCTGGCCACCGGGGGGCATACGCTGGGCGCACTGCGCTCCAGCCGGCGGGTTAGGCGCGGTCAGCCGCCCACGTAGGCCGCCAGGTGCTCGCCGGTCAGCGTCGTTTTGCCGGCGACGAGCTCGGCTGGGGTTCCCTCGAAGACCACCCGGCCGCCGTCGTTACCCGCGCCGGGCCCAAGATCGATCAGCCAGTCGGCGTGCGCCATCACCGCCTGGTGGTGTTCTATCACCAGGACCGATTTGCCGGAATCGACGAGCCGGTCGAGGAGCCCGAGCAGGTTCTGCACGTCGGCCAGGTGCAGGCCGGTGGTCGGCTCATCAAGCACATACACGTCGCCTTTTTCGGCCATCTGCGTCGCCAGCTTGACGCGTTGCCGCTCACCGCCCGAGAGGG
>NZ_ASZW01000161.1:0-12074 GCF_000468215.1 Arthrobacter sp. CAL618
TGTTGCCGTTGAAAATAGGTGTCGAAGCGGGCGGCTAGTGTTCCGTTGCCTTTTCCGCACCAACTCCGGTCAGGGACCGGACTTCCATTTCCGCCTGCTTCTGCGGATCTTCGGTGGTCTTGGCAAGGACGCTTCCGAGCCAGCCGAGGAAGAACGCCAGCGGGATGGAGACGATGCCCGGGTTGTTCAGTGGGAACAGCACAAAGTCGGCGCCCTGGATCATCGAGGTTTCCCGGCCCGAAACGACAGGCGAGAAGGCGATGAGCAGCATTGCGGAACCGAGTCCGCCGTACATGCTCCAGATCGCACCCTGGGTGTTGAAGCGCTTCCAGAAGAGCGAGTAGAGGATGGTCGGCAGGTTGGCGCTTGCCGCAACCGCGAAGGCCAGCGCCACCAGGAAGGCAATGTTCTGCCCCTGCGCGCCGATGCCGCCGAGGATGGACAGGATACCGATGACGACGACGGTGCGGCGTGCAACCTTCACCTCGCCGTCGGGGTCGAGGTTGCCCTTGCGGATCACGTTTGCGTAGATGTCGTGGGCAAACGATGCTGCCGCGGTGATCGTCAGGCCGGCAACCACCGCGAGGATGGTGGCGAACGCGACTGCCGAAATGACCCCGAGCAGGATTGGCCCGCCCAGTTCAAACGCCAGCAGCGGTGCTGCCGAGTTGACGCCACCCGGGGCCGCGGTGATGCGATCGGCACCGATGAGGGCACCAGCACCATAACCGAGGACCAGGGTGAACAGGTAGAACCCACCGATAAGCCAGATGGCCCAGACCACTGAGCGGCGGGCTTCCTTGGCAGTCGGAACCGTGTAGAAACGCATCAGGACGTGGGGCAGGGCCGCGGTACCGAGGACCAGCGCCAGAGCGAGCGAGACGAAGTCCAACTGCGAGGTGGAGCTGACACCGTACTGCAGGCCAGGGTTGATGATTTCGGGGTTTCCTGCGGTCTCCATGGCGGCACCGAGCAGGGTGGACAGGTTGAAGTTGTGGATAGCGAGAACCCAGATGGTCATCACGAACGCGCCGGTGATCAACATGACGGCCTTGATGATCTGCACCCAGGTGGTGCCCTTCATGCCACCGATCAGTACGTAAAGGATCATCAACCCGCCGACGACGGTGATGACCAGGGACTGACCGAGCCGGTCATCAATGCCCAGCAGGAGGGAGACAAGTCCGCCGGCGCCAGCCATCTGCGCGAGGAGGTAGAAGAAGCAGACGGCCAGGGTGGTGATGGCGGCGGCGATACGCACCGGACGCTGGCGCAACCGGAAGGAGAGGACGTCGGCCATGGTGAACTTGCCGGTGTTGCGGAGCAGCTCAGCCACGAGCAGCAGGGCTACCAGCCAGGCGACAAGGAAACCGATCGAGTAGAGAAACCCGTCGTAGCCGTTGATGGCAATGGCACCGACGATTCCGAGGAACGAAGCGGCCGAAAGGTAGTCACCGGCGATGGCGGTACCGTTCTGCGGTCCACTGAAGGACCGGCCCGCGGCGTAGTAGTCGGCCGCGGTCTTGGTGTTGCGGCTAGCCCGGAGCACGATCACCAGGGTGACGGCGACGAACAAGCCGAAGATGGTCATGTTGAGCCACGGTTCACCAACCTGGGTGCTTTCGACCGTCTGCATCGGCAGGGAGAGGGGCATCATTTGGTAGCTCCTGGCTTTTCGGTGAAGACCTCCGGAGCGGTGGCCTCAAGCTCGTGGCGGATGTCCGCGGCGATTGGGTCAAGCTTCCGGTTGGCGTAGGTGACATAGCCCATGGTGATGGCAAACGTGGTGACGAACTGCAGCAGACCCATGATGAGTCCGATATTGATGTTTCCCCACACCGGGGTGGACATGAAGTCGGTGGCGTAGGACGCCAGCAGTACGTACAGGAAGTACCAGAGCAGGAAAAAGACTGCCATGGGGAAAACGAAACTACGGTGGCGTTTGCGCAGTTCCTTGAATTGGGGGTTCTGCTGATATGCGGTGAAGTCGACGGGCGCTGCTGTGCCTGCATCCGGCGGCGATGGCTCGGTAGCCATGGTTCCTCCTCGTTGAGAACGTCTTCCGCGCCGGGCCAACTCCGAAGGGTCGGGAGCAGCATCAGGCACGTAAAGATGTGACTCCCATCACCTTGCGTCCTGCGGGCGCGGTTCTCCAGTACCGCAGCACGGTGTATCGCCGAATCGACACTCAGTTGCGGTGAGTGGACCCGTCCTGCGGCGAATGGGACCACCAGCAACCTCGAAAGGCCGGCGCGGACGGTTACTGTTGAGCCATGTTCAGCACCGCCGTCGACACCGCCCTGGTGGGCGCCATCGTGGTCATCACGATCGCGGTGGTTGCCGCCCTCGGATTCAAGCTTTCCCGTTCCTACCGCGATCTGGGGTCCGACGCCGACCGCGCCACCTACGCCACCCTGCATACCGCGGCGCTCGCCTCGGAGCACCTTCGTGCTGGGCTGACGCCCGCCGGCGCCTCGAAGGCCAGCAAGCATCTGCGGAGTCTGCTCCGGTGTGACACCCTCCTGATCACCGACGAAAATGCTGTGCTCGCCTGGGACGGCGGGCGCGAAATGCCCGCGCCGGTGATGGAGCTGGTCCAGCAGGTCCTCACCAGTGGGCGCACCCAGATCTTCAGGGAAGCACAGCTGGACCCCACGGCCGTCCCCGGCAGCGGGCAGGTGGTGATCTCCCCCATCCGCGTAGACAAACGGGTGGTCGGTACCGTGGGGGCGTTCGCCCCGCACGTCAACGCCGGCCTGGTACGCGCCGCCAACGAGGTAGCTGGCTGGGTAGCAACGCAGGTGGAACTTGCCGAACTCGATTCGTCGAGGACTTTGCTGATGGAGGCAGAGGTGCGCGCCCTGCGCGCCCAGATCAGTCCGCATTTCATCTACAACTCCCTCAACGCCATCGCCTCCTTCATCAACACCGACCCGGCACGTGCACGGGAACTGGTGGTGGAGTTCGCTGACTTCACCAGGTACTCCTTCCGCCGACACGGTGATTTCACCACGGTCGCCGAGGAGCTCCAATCGATTGATCGCTACCTGCTGCTGGAGCGTGCCCGGTTCGGGGAGCGATTGAAAGTCACCCTGGAGATCGGCCCCGAGGTGCTGAGCACTGTGATCCCGTTTCTGAGCCTCCAGCCGCTGGTGGAAAACGCCGTCCGGCATGGGCTTGAGTCCACTGATGGGTCAGGGCACATCACCATCACCGCCCACGACGCCGGTGCATTCGCCGAGGTGACGATCGAGGACGACGGCGTCGGCATTGATCCGGACTACCTGCGCTCGGTCCTGGCCGGCCACACCGAGGGGGTTCATGTGGGCCTGAGGAACGTCGACCAGCGCCTACGCCAGGTCTACGGCGAGGATCACGGGCTCACGATCGACACCGCCGTCGGCGCCGGCACGATGATCACCCTGCGGATCCCCAAGTCTCAGCCGGATCACCAGACGTAGCGTCCCCCACGGTTCGGCCGGACGTCCGGTTCACTTGTCAACGCCGCGATGCGCGTAATCTGGACCACATGGTCAATGTAGTCATCGCCGACGATGAGCTCCCCGCAGTCGAGGAACTGGCTTTCCTCCTCGCCAAGGATGCAAGGATCGAAACAATCCACCGCGCCTCCAGCGGCGCTGAGGCCCTGCGCGCCCTGGAGACCCACGACGTCGACGCATTATTCCTCGACATCCACATGCCGGCCCTCTCGGGCCTGGACATCGCCCGGGTAATCTCCCGGTTCAGCAGGCCCCCTGCGGTGGTCTTCGTCACCGCCGACGAGGATCGCGCGCTGGAGGCCTTCGACCTTCGCGCGGTGGATTACCTCCTCAAGCCGGTGCGGATGGAACGCCTGGCCGAGTCGGTGCGGCGGATCTGCGAGCTGATGGAAACCGGTCAGGATGGGACAGCGGCCCAGCCCGAGGTCATCACTGTTGATCAGGGCGGGGTCAGCCGGATGATCAGACGCGACGAGATCCGCTATGTCCAGGCCCAGGGCGACTATGCTCGGCTACACACCGCAGAATCGAGCTACCTGATCCGGATTCCCCTGAACGATCTTGAACGCCAGTGGGCCGACGCCGGTTTCCTCCGGATCCATCGGTCCTACCTGGTGGCGATGAGTCAGGTCCAGCAGGTCAAAATCGGGGCAGGGCGGGCGTCCCTCATGGTGGGCGGCGCGGAGCTACCGGTCAGCCGCAGGCATCTACCCGTGGTCCGGGACAAGCTTGAGGCGACCCGCCTCCGACCCCGACAGCAGTGAGGCACCCTCAGTGAATCCCGCTGACGATCCTCCCCAACGCGTCCGGGTCACGGCGCCGCGAAGCGCCGGCCGGCCAACGCCCGGATCCTACCCGGTTGCCCGGGAAATGGCTGAACAGTCCGAGGTCGGTGAACTGTTCGTCCGCTCCCTGATCCGTTCCCAGCTCCGGCTTGCCCTGGTGGTGGCCGCGGGCTTCCTGCTCATCCTGATCGGCATTCCGGTGCTGCTGGCCGTCTTCCCGCAAATCGGCGAGTTGTCCGTTTTCACGGTTCCGGTGCCGTGGCTGCTGCTGGGGTTGGGCGTCTACCCGTTGGTCATTAGCTGCGCCGCGCTGTATGTCCGTAGCGCCTCCCGCAACGAGATGCGGTTCAGGGACCTGATCGATGAGGGGTAGGTTGTGAACGCCGAGCTGAACCCGGTGGTCGGCTATGTGGCACTGATCCTGGTCTCCCTGAGCACCGTGTTGATTGGCATCTACGGGCTTCGCATCTCCCGCACCACAGGCGATTTCTATGTCGCATCCCGGACCGTACGGCCCTGGTGGAATGCTTCGGCAATCGGCGGCGAGTACTTGTCGGCGGCCAGTTTCCTCGGTGTCGCCGGATTGATTCTGCTCTCCGGCGTTGACGCCCTGTGGTTTCCGGTCGGCTACACCGCCGGATACCTGATGCTGCTCCTTTTTGTTGCCGCTCCCCTGCGGCGGTCCGGCGCCTATACCATCCCGGACTTCGCTGAAGCCCGGCTCGAATCACTGATGGTCAGGCGGGTGACCAGCCTGCTCGTCGTCGTCGTCGGCTGGCTGTACATTGTGCCGCAACTGCACGGAGCGGCCCTCACCGTCCAGATCACCACCGGCCTCCCGCCGTGGGTGGGCGCGGTGGCGGTGGTGGTGGTGGTCTGCCTCAGCGTGGTCACCGGCGGGATGCGATCCATCACCTTTGTGCAGGCGTTCCAGTACTGGCTCAAGCTCACCGCGCTGGCAGTGCCGATCGTGTTCATCCTGCTGCGCCTGTCATCGACCGGGAGCCCGATCACCGACGCCGGCGCCGTCTTCGCTGCCGAGCTGAACATCGGCGGGGATGCCTCGCTCTACCGCAATATTTCACTGGTCATTGCCCTGCTGTTCGGCACGCTGGGTCTCCCCCATGTCCTGGTGCGCTTCTACACGAATCCCGATGGTGCGTCGGCCCGCCGGACCACGCTGATTGTCCTGGGGCTGCTCTCGGTCTTCTACCTGTTTCCCACCATGTATGGCATCCTCGGCCGGATCTATACCCCCGATCTGGCGGCGGACGGGGCAGCGGACGCCACAGTGCTGCTGCTGCCCAGCCGCATCTTCGACGGGGCCGTGGGCGACCTGCTGTCGGCGCTGGTGACGGCAGGCGCGTTTGCCGCGTTCCTGTCGACGACCAGTGGTCTGGTGGTGTCCCTGGCAGGGGTGGTCAGCCAGGAATTTTTCCAGGGCAGCGTGAAGGGATTCAGGCGGGCCGCAGTGATTTCGGCACTGATCCCGTTGCTGTTGGCGTTAGCCACCAACACGCTGGCATTGGCGGGCAGCGTGAGCATGGTGTTCGCCTTCACAGCGTCAACCATCTGCCCGCTGCTCCTCCTCGGGATCTGGTGGCGGGGCCTGACCGATGTGGGAGCGGTCGCGGGGATGCTGTCCGGAGCGGTACTGTGCGGCGGATCGATTCTCGCCGCAGCGGCGCTCGGTCCGGCGTCGGCCCGCTATGAATGGCTGCAACAGCCCGCACTGTGGACGGTGCCGGCGGCGTTCGCCGTCACCATACTGGTGTCGCGGCTTACCGTTAGCCGCACCCCGGGTAGCGTGTCGCGGGTGCTGGCACGGCTGCACACCCCCGAACCGGTGCAGCGGCCGTAGCAGGTTGCGTCAGCCGGCGCTGGGGGCGGGACCTGACCTAGTCGATAGCCGCCATCAGTTCGACCACCCGGTCCATGAAGGCGTCAACCTGGGTTTCCTCGTAGCCGTCGGCCCCCACAGCTTCGCGGAACACCGACCGTCGCACCACGTCCACGCTCAGCGGAACGTCGTTTTCGAAGTAGCCGAGGAGTTCGTTGCAGAGGGCATCGACGTCGTCGACGTTGTAGCTGGCGGTCTTCCGCTTGGTGGGGCGCCTGAACCGTTCGCCCGGGGCCCGGTGCAGCCTGCCCCGCAGCACCGCCGAGGACCGGCCGATCTGCATCAGCCAGGCGTCCTCGCCCTTCGATTCGATCAGGCGGTCGCGTTCCCGCTGGGCGAAAACGTCTTCCAGGCGGTCGAGCGCAGCATCCACGGCCTGCGGCTCGTACCCGCCCTTCGCCGGGTCGAACGCCATGGATCGCACGTCGGCGCTGGTCACGGGACCGCCGGAGGGGTCCTCCGTGTTGTAGTAGGCCCGCGCCCGGGTCAGGAAACTATCCACCTGCCGAAGGTTGTAGCCGTACTCCCGGCGGCCTACGCGCGCAAAGGGAGAGGTGCTCTGACGAGCTTCATCCATGGTCTACTGAATCCTTTGGGGGTTGGCGGCTGCGAGCTAGAGAAATCCCGGTACCAATGTAACTGACAGCAGGAACGCAACCGGGGAGGCGAACACGATGGAGTCGAGCCGGTCCATCATCCCGCCGTGCCCGGGCAGAATGTTGCCCATATCCTTGACCCCGAGCTCACGTTTAATCATTGACTCTGCGAGGTCGCCAGCGGTCGCCGCGGAGACGGTTGCCACCGCCAGGACGAGGCCAAACCACCAGGGCCGGTCCAGCAGGAACACAGTGGCGAGAGTTCCAACCACGACTGCGCCACCGACTGATCCGGCAAACCCTTCCCAGGACTTCTTCGGACTGATCTTGGGCGCCATGGCGTGCTTGCCGAAGAACGCGCCGACCAGATAGCCGAACGTGTCATTGGCGACGACCAGCAGCAGCAGCGTGGCCACCAGCAGTTTTCCGGATGGTTCCTGCAGGAGCAGCATGGCGAAGCTGAGCATCAGGGGCACCCATAGCACCACAAAAATGCCCGCGGTGATGGATCGGGCCGCATCGGGGGCCGGGTCGAAACTCCGCCAGAGGGCCAGGGCTGTCGTGGAAAGGGCGACGGCGTAGGCCAGCGCCTCCGGGCCGCCCAGGTAAGCGGAGAACGGAAGGGCGACCGTCGCGACGATGGTGGGCACGAGGGGCAGGCGGATCTGACGCACCTCGAGTGCCCGGGATATTTCCCAGACACCCACCAGCGCGAACGCGGTGGTAATCGCCACGAAAGCTATCGGCAGGTAGAGGATTCCGCCCAGCACCGAGCCAAGCAGGGCGACGCCGACTGCCGTTGCCGCGGGCAGGTTCCGTCCCGCCCGGGACGGAGCCTTGGGCGCCCCCGCGCTCTTGGAGGCTGGCCTGCGACGTACCTGGCGANCCGGCCACTTCTGGCAGCATCAACGCCGGCCACGGGCTGAGCCGCTTCTGGTGACTTCGCCCGGTCGGGCTCCGTCGCTGCCCCCGTTGTGGGGGCGCCCTCACCTGGCGCGGAACCTACGTCCCCGTGTGAGACTGGCTGTCCCGCAGTGTTAGCTGAGTGATGGGTGTCGCTCATTAGACCTCAAGCAGCTCGGTTTCCTTGCGCTTGAGCAGCTCGTCAATGGTGTCAGTGTGGGACTTGGTCCGCAGATCGAGTTCTTTTTCGCCGCGCGCGCCTTCGTCTTCCCCGGCGTCGCCATCCTTGACCGCCTTGTCGATGCCGTCCTTCGCCTTACGCCGGATATTCCGGATGGCGATCTTGGCGTCTTCAGCCTTGGTTTTGACCAGCTTCACGTACTCCTTGCGGCGTTCCTCGGTCAGCTCGGGCAGGACCACCCGGATGATGTTGCCATCATTGGAGGGGTTGGCGCCGAGGTCCGAATCGCGCAGGGCCCTCTCGATATCGTTCAGTGCTGCCCTATCGAACGGGGTGATCAGGAGCGTACGTGCCTCAGGGTTCTGGAATGAGGCCAGCTGCTGGAGAGGCGTTGGGGCGCCGTAGTAGTTGACCATCACCTTGGAAAACAGCGAGGCATTCGCGCGTCCGGTGCGAATCGTGGCGAAGTCTTCCTTCGCCGCTTCCACAGCCTTGTCCATCTTCTGGGTGGCTTCTAGCAATGTCTCGTCGATCACTGTAACTCCTAAGCTGTGCGTCAGCTGAGCAACAGCCGCGCGTCGTCCGGTTCAGTTTTCAATCCTAGTTCACCTGAGCCACCCATCCGGGGCAGGCTCATGACGTGCCTAGGTGGTTACCGTGGTTCCAATCTTTTCTCCAAGGATTGCGCGGGTGACGTTCCCTTCCCCCTCCATGCCGAAGACAACCATCGACAGGTCGTTGTCCTTGCACATGGTCATGGCGGTCTGGTCCATGACGCGGATGTCCTGGCGCAGGGCGTCGTCGTAGGACAACGTCTCAAGCTTCTTCGCGGTGGGATCCTTGTGCGGGTCCGCGGTGTAGACACCGTCGACACCGCTTTTGGCCATCAGGACCAGGTCTGCATGCACTTCAAGGGCACGCTGAGCCGCCACCGTGTCCGTGGAGAAGTACGGAAGTCCAGCACCGGCACCGAAAATGACCACGCGGCCCTTTTCGAGGTGGCGAATAGCGCGGCGCGGGATGTAGGCCTCGGCCACCTGTCCCATCGTGATCGCACTTTGCACCCGGGTTTCGACACCGGCCTGTTCCAGGAAATCCTGCAGGGCGAGGCAATTCATCACCGTACCCAGCATCCCCATGTAATCAGCCCGGGACCGGTCCATGCCGCTCTGCGAGAGTTCGGCGCCGCGGAAGAAGTTACCCCCGCCGACCACGATCGCGACCTCGACCTGGCCGACCGTCGCTGCGATCTGTTTGGCTACCGATCGCACGGTCTCAGGGTCGACGCCGAGCTTTCCGCCACCGAAAACTTCGCCGGAGAGCTTGAGGAGCACCCGGCGTCGGCGGGTTTCCCGGCCTTGCGTGCCCAAATCAGAGTTGTCCATGGTGCCTCCCAGGGCGGTTGTGGGGTTCGTTGCTAAAAGAATACGTTGCAGTGCTGACGGGAATGGTCCCTAGCAGGAAAGGGGGACAGGACACTTGGGCAGGAAAAAGGGGTGGTCACCGTGGCGACCACCCCTTCTCCTGTGTCTTACTTTGTCCTAGCGGACCTAGGCACCGACCCGGAAACGGGCGAATGCGCTTGGCTTTGCGTTGGCTTCAGTCAGCACCTGAGCGACTGACTTCTTGGCATCCTTCGCGAATGCCTGGTCCACAAGCACTCCCTCTTTGAAGAAGCCGGTGAGGCGACCTTCAACGATCTTGGTCAGTGCGGCCTCTGGCTTGCCTTCGGCGCGTGCCGTTTCATCGGCAATGCGGCGTTCGGTCTCAACGAGTTCCGCTGGTACGTCGTCGCGCACCAGGTACGTCGGCGAGTAGGCAGCAATGTGAACCGCAATGTCGTGAGCGGCTTCCTTGGCTGCATCGCCTTCGCCCTCAATTGCGAAGAGTACGCCCACCTGCGCGGGAAGATCCTTTGAGGTCTTGTGGAGGTAGGCGTCAACAATGCCACCCTCAATGCGTGCAAGGCGGCGGATTGCTACCTTTTCGCCCAGCAGGGCGCCGGCCTCGATGACGTGCTCGGAGACGGGCTTGCCGTCAACCGTGTACGCGAGGAGGGAGTCGACGTCGGCTGCGCCGGATTCGATCGCTGCGGCGAGGACCTTGTTGGAGAATTCAACGAAGGGGCCGGCCTTGGCGACGAAGTCGGTCTCGCAGTTGACCTCAACCATGACGCCGACGTTGCCGTCGACCTTGGCAGCCACGAGGCCCTCAGCGGTTGAGCGGCCTTCGCGCTTGGTTGCACCCTTCAAGCCCTTAATGCGGATGAGCTCCATGGCCTTGCCGGCATCGCCGTCAGCCTCGTCGAGGGCTTTCTTTACGTCCATCATGCCAGCGCCAGTGCGCTCGCGCAGTGCCTTGATATCGGCGGCGGTGTAGTTCGCCATCTGAACTCCTAGGTATGTTGTGTCTAAGAAGAGCTATGCCTGCAGGCGGTGACGCCTGGGCACATGGAGAAGGGGGCGCGGATTTTCACCCGCACCCCCAAATCCAGTTACTTGCTGTCGTCTGCTACTGGAGCTTCTTCGGCTGCTGGGGCTTCCTCAGCGGCGGGAGCAGCATCGGCTGCGGCTTCGGCTGCTGGAGTTTCCTCGGCTGCTGCCTCTGCAGGCGCGGCGTCGGCTGCTGGTGCAGCTTCCTCGGCTGGCGCGGCGTCGGCTGCTAGTGTGGCGCTATCGCCAAGCAGTTCGCGCTCCCACTCGGCCATTGGCTCGGCTGCTGCTTCGGTGTCATTTCCACCGGAGCGGTTGTGACGGGCGATCAGGCCCTCTGCCACTGCATCTGCTACCACGCGGGTGAGCAGGTGAACGGCGCGGATGGCGTCGTCGTTGCCGGGGATCGGGAAGTCAACTTCGTCGGGGTCGCAGTTGGTGTCGAGGATCGCGACCACTGGGATGCCGAGCTTCTTGGCTTCGTCGATGGCCAGGTGTTCCTTCTTCGTGTCAACGATCCACACGACTGAAGGAGCCTTGGTCAGGTTGCGGATACCACCGAGGTTGGTTTCCAGCTTGGTGAGTTCGCGGCGCAGGAGGAGGAGTTCCTTCTTGGTGTGACCGGAGCCGGCCACATCGTCGAAGTTGATTTCCTCGAGCTCCTTCATACGCTGGATGCGCTTGGAGACGGTCTGGAAGTTGGTGAGCATGCCACCAAGCCAACGCTGGTTGACGTAGGGCTGGCCAACACGGGTAGCCTGCTCGGCGATGGCTTCCTGTGCCTGCTTCTTCGTACCGACGAAGAGGACAGTGCCGCCGTGTGCGACGGTGGCCTTGATGAACTCGTAGGCGCGGTCAATGTAGGACAGTGACTGCTGCAGGTCGATGATGTAGATGCCGTTGCGCTCGGTGAAGATGAAACGCTTCATCTTCGGGTTCCAGCGACGGGTCTGGTGGCCAAAATGTACGCCGCTGTCGAGCAGCTGGCGCATGGTAACGACTGGCATGTCGTTCCTTTCTATCGGCAGGGCGCAGGGCGCCTGTTCTGCCTGTTGACGGTTGCTAGTGTTCCGTTCGGGTTGAACGTCACTCCTGGTACCGGTTGGTTTTCACCCATGGAGTCCATCACCGGAAACGTATCCGGACCGTTGGACCCATGCCCTTCGCTATCCGTGAGATAGCTGGGGTCGAGGTACGCGTAGTCAGATGCGACGAGCCGATGTGTGCCAGAAATGTTCTCCGGGCACGCGGCATCGCAGCAAACTGCTGTGTTGAGTCTACTACATGGCAGGAGTCGACCGGGACGGGGATTCGGGGCTCTGGCAGTCAGAAGAGTGCGGTTACCCACATAGGTGCAGACAGCGACCCACGCGGAATAAAACGGCGGAACAGTTGTTGCATGAGCACGAAACTCTTCCGTCGACGAGTAACCATTCTCGCAGTGTTAGTGGTCACGGCGCTGGGCAGCACTGGATCGATGGCCACCGGGTCCATAGCGACCGGATCCATGGCCACGACGGCGACGGCGACGGCGTCGGCGACCTACGATCCCCCGTGGGGTTGGCCGCTCACCCCTACCCCAATAGTGCTGAGGCACTTCGATCCACCAGCGCAGCGCTGGCTGCCGGGACACCGTGGCGTCGATCTCGCCGCAGCTGACGGGGCGGTGGTACTCAGTCCGGCGCCGGGCAGGGTGGTCTTCGCCGGATGGGTTGTCGATCGCCCGGTGATGACCATCGACCATGGCGGCGGGCTGTTGAGCAGCCTTGAGCCGGTC